>NZ_JBHVDD010000139.1:0-14185 GCF_042802995.1 Streptomyces sp. NPDC057438 | reverse complement strand
GGCCGGACGGGAGGGTGTCCCGTCCGGCCCGCGGCCCCGAAGCCTCCGGCCCCGCGTCCCGGTGGATCAGACCGCCGGGGCCGGGTACGTCGGGTATTCCACACCGGAGACGTGCTGGACGACCCGGATGACCTGGCAGGAGTAGCCGAACTCGTTGTCGTACCAGAGGTAGAGGATCGCGTTGTCGCCGTCGACCTTGGTGGCACCCGCGTCGACGATCGAGGCGTGACGGGAGCCGATGAAGTCGCTGGAGACCGAGTCGGGGGCGTTGGTGAAGTCGATCTGGCGCTTGAGCGGCGAGGTCAGCGAGACGCCGCGGAGGTAGTCGATGACCTCCTCGCGGTCGGTCTCCCGGCCGAGGCGCAGGCTGAGGATCGCGATCGACACGTCCGGGACGGGCACCCGGATGGAGCTGCCGGTGATCGGCGCCTTCAGATCGGGCAGTGCCTTGGCGACGGCCGAGGCGGCACCCGTCTCGGTGATGACCATGTTCAGCGGCGCGGACCGGCCCCGGCGGTCGGACTTGTGGTAGTTGTCCAGCAGGTTCTGGTCGTTGGTGAACGAGTGGACGGTCTCCACGTGGCCGCGCAGCACACCGAACTCGTCGGCCATCGCCTTCAGCGGCGGGACGATCGCGTTGGTGGTGCAGGAGGCGCAGGACAGGATCCGCTCGTCCGGCTTGATCGTGTCGTGGTTGACGCCGTGCACGATGTTCGGGACGTCACCCTTGCCGGGCGCGGTCAGGACGACCTTGTCGATGCCGGGACGCAGGTGGGTCGACAGGCCTTCCCGGTCGCGCCACTTGCCGGTGTTGTCGATGAGGATGGCGTTCTTGATGCCGTACTCGGTGTAGTCGACCTCGGACGGGTCGCCGGCGTAGATCACCTTGATCTCGTTGCCGTTGGCGTTGATCGTGCTGGTCGCCTCGTCGACGGTGATCGTGCCCTGGAACTGACCGTGGATGGAGTCCCGGCGCAGCAGCGAGGCCCGCTTGACGATGTCCTGCTCACCGCCCCCGCGCACCACGATGGCCCGCAGCCGCAGGCCGTTGCCGGAGCCGGCCTTCTCGATCAGCAGACGGGCCACGAGGCGGCCGATGCGGCCGAAGCCGTAGAGGACGACGTCGCGTCCCTCGCCGCCCTCGATCTTGTTGGCGCCGGTGGCGCCGGCGACGGCCTCCGCGGTGAACTCCTCGACCGACAGCCCCCGGTCGTCGGCCCGGTGGGCCTCGGCGAGCAGGCCGATGTCGATCTGGGAGGGGCCGAGGTCGAGCGACGTGAGGGTCTGCAGGAACGGCAGGGTGTCGGTGACCGACAGCTCCTCACCGGCGATCTGGCGGGCGAACCGGTGGGTCTTCAGGATGCTGACCACCGACTTGTTCACCAAGGAGCGGCTGTGCAGCAGGATCGTCACGTCCCGCTCACGGTGCAGCTTCCCGATGATCGGGATCATCGACTCCGCGATCTCCTCGCGGTTCTTCCATTGGGTGAACGAGTCCTCGTTGACAGTCACAAGTTTATCTTTCGAGCTAGGCGGCGCTCATATGCTAACCACCCCGCTCGGAGGAGACGAACGAGGGGTGCGCGAAGTGCGTGGTCGCACGGGTTTGTCGGCCGATGCCGATGCCGATGCCGATGCCGATGCCGATGCCGAGGCCCGGCACCGGCAGGTCCTCCGGGACCTCCGGCGCAGGTCCTTCCGGGCGAGCGGCTTGCCGACCGTCACGGTCGTCAGCGTGCCGATGCAGGGGCTGCGGGCGGCGGCGTAGCGCTTCGCGGGGTCGGTGAGCCGTAAGCCGTGCCGAGTGCCGAGTGCCGAGTGCCGAGTGCCGAGGGCCGAGTGCTGAGGGCCCGGCCGCCGCCGCCCCCTCCGCGGCGGCGACCGGGGTGCCCCGACCGACCGTCGCGTGCGTGGTGACGGCGGCATCGTTCGTGGTCCCAGAAGCGATCGTTCCGGACGGCGGGCGGGCCCGGTATCGGGGAGATTACGTAATCGGGCCTGTCGTGTACCGCGCCCCGTCACGCACCGCGCCTTTCGCGTGCGGCGGGGCGTTCACGCTCCCCCGTCTCGAAGCTCGTCACGCACCTGGAGAGCCGCCAGCGCGGCCCGCGACGTCACGCCGGTCTTGCGGTAGATGCGGGAGAGGTGCGTCTCGACCGTGCGCGGGCTGAGGAACAGGCGTTCGGCGATGGCGGGGCTGGTCAGGCCCTTCGCGACGAGAGCGGCTACCTCCCGCTCCCGTGGCGACAGCACGGCCAGTTCCTCGGACGCCGCCTCCCGCGACGGCCCGTCGGCGCCCCCGCTCGGACGCGTCCCCGCTCCGGCTGCGGAACCCGCCACCACACCCGCCACCGCGCCCGCCACGAGACCGACGCCCGGCTCCCCACCGGTCGCGCCCGCGGCCTCCGCGACTCCCGCCGTCGCCCCCGCGTCCGCCACCGCCCCCGCCGTCCGTACCGCGTCGAAGACGGTCGGCCGGACCGCCTCCGCGAGGCCCGTCAGCAGATGGGCCTCTCCCTCGGTGCTCAGCCGCAGGGCGCGCTCCCACATGGCGCGGGCTCGGTCCGTGCGTCCCGCAGAGGCGGTCAGGGGCGCCCCCAGCAGCAGCGTCTGCGCCTCCCACAGCCGGCCCCCGCCCCGGGCCGCCTCCGCCGCGGCGTGCTCGAACAGGTCCGCGGCGGCCGCCACGTCGCCGTCGGCCAGCGGCACATGCGCCGAGCTGCGCAGCGCGGACGCCCGTTGCGCCACGAGGCCGAGCCCCTCCGCCTCCTTGCGGGCGCGCTCCGCCCACTGCCGGGCCTGATCGCGGTCCCCGGCGAAGACGGCGGCGGTCACCAGGATCTCCGTGAACAGGGGCCGCATGCTCGGCTGCAGGCCGCCGAGATCCTCCCCGCCCGCCCGGAGCACCGCGGCGCGGGCCCGCGCCGGATCACCGGTGTGGAGCGCGGCGTACCCGAGCATGCACCAGGCGATCGACGCCCACCACCGGGTGCCGGCACCGGCCCGCGTCACGGCCTCCTCGGCGACGGCCAGCGCACCGCCGTCGCCCGGCGGGAGGGCGGGAACCAGCGCCTGGGCCTTGGACGCGAGGACGAACGCGAGCAGTTCGTCGCTGCCGATGCCCCGGGCGATGGTCTCGGCCTCCTCCGCGAGTTCGAGGGCCTGCCCCAGACGCAGGGTCATGACCTGGATGTGGGACAGGCACAGCAGCAGATGCGGCACGACATAGAGCAGGCCGCCCCGGCGGGCGATGGCCAGGCCCCGTCCGGCGTGCCGTTCGGCGTCGGCGTACCGTTCGAGGAACGCCTCCGCCCAGCCGAGCCGTGCCAGCGGTTCGCACAGGCCCGCGAGATCCTGGTCGGTGAGGGAGTCGATGAGCGCGCCGGCCCGGTCGGCGGCCTCGGCGGCGGCCACGATGTTCCCCTCGTACGCCTCCCCGAGCGCGGTGACGGCGAGCGCCCCCGCCTCCGCGACCTCGTCGCCCAGGGACCGGGCCAGTTCCAGGGTGCGGGCCACGTCGTCGCGCACCTCCGGGTAGGAGCTGGCGTGCGGGGCGGACGAGCCCAGTTCCAGGCCGAGCTGGACGGTCTCGGCGGGGGAGAGGTCGGCGCTGCGGGCCAGTTCGCGCCGCAGCAGGGCGATGGCCTCCGCGTACCGGCCCAGATGGCGTTCCATCACCGCGCACAGGGTGACCGCGCTCGCCCGTACGCCGTCGTCGTCGCCCGGCGGCGACAGGCTGATCACCTCGTGCAGCAGGTCCCGGCTCTCCAGCAGCCCGCCGCAGGCGCCGAGCGCCTCGGCCCGCCTCAGCATGAGGTCGCGGCGCAGCGCCCCGTGCGCCGGTCGCTCCGGCAGATGCGTGAGGGCGACGCCCAGCCAGTGCGCGCTGCTCGCGGGCGCGGTCGCGGCGGCCTGCCGGGCGGCCTCGGTGAGGAGGGCCACGGCGTCCGGGTCCCAGCCGGTCAGCGAACGCTCGACGTGATGCGCCCGCTCGGTGACCGGCGCCCCGATCCTGGTCAGTTCGGCGGCGGCGAGATGGTGCATCCGGGTGCGCAGCAGAGGATCGGTGGTGTCGTGGACGAGGGAGCGCAGCACGGGATGCCGCAGCGCCCAGCGGCCGTCGGGCCCCGGACGGGCGAGATCACGGGCCGTCAACTCCCGCAGATCCGCACCGAGTTCGCTCTCGCCACGGCCGGTGACGGCCGCCACCAACGCGGGTGCGGCGTGGTCGCCGAGCACGGCCACGGCCTGGACCGTGCCGCGTTGGGCGTCGGTGAGAGGGGTCAGCTCGTCCAGGAGCAGCGAGCTGAGCCCCGCGGGTCTGCCCGCCTGGAGCAGTGCCAGGAAGTACAGCGGGTTGCCCTCGCTGGCCGCGTACAGTTCGGCGGCGAGCGCGGGCGGCCGGTCCGGGGCGAGCGACGCCAGACAGGCGGCACGGTCCAGGGGGCCGAGTTCCAGCCGCAGCACCGTCCCGGTCTCCACGCCCCGGGTGAGTGAGGCGACGAGCCGGGGCGAGGTCTGCCGTTCGCGGCGCGCCACCACGATCACCACGGGCGCGCGCCGCGGCGGGTGCCGTACGAGATGGTCGAGCAGTTCCAGGGACGCGGGGTCCGCCCAGTGCACGTCGTCGAGTGCCACCACGAGACCCTTGCCGGTGCGGGCGACCCGTGCGAGGAAGGCCGCCGCAGCGCGCTGCATCGCGAAGCGGTCCACGGTGTGCGCCTCGGCGAACGGGGACGGGATCCCGGTCTCGGTGTCGAGGTCCGCGAGGGCGTCGGCGAGGGGCTGATAGGGCAGATGCTGCTCGTACTCGGTCGCCCGGCCGCGCAGCACCGTCATGCCCCGCTCGCGCGCCAGTGCGCAGAACTCCGAGACCAGCCTGCTCTTTCCGATCCCCGCCGCGCCGGTGACATCGACGACCGCCGGGCCGGGGACCGCCGGGCCGGGGGCCGTTGGGCCAGGGCCGGGAGCCGCCGGAACGTCACCGGTTTTCGTCAGTCCGTCGAGTACTCCGCCGAACCGTGCCAGCTCGGTCTCCCGGCTCACCAGCGGAGCCACGTCCCACGGCAATGCGATTCCCCCCGAAGCCGGTCCCGGGCCGTCCGGAGCCCATCCGACAGAGCCCTGATCACGAACCTCCGGCCGATTCCCGAAGATTGTACGTAGCTCCGGCAGGCCGACGGCCCGGTCCCGCATCCGCACGGGTGCCACCTTGACGCCCCTGACCGGCGCACCTAGGTTCCCCTCGACGCGATCAGCATGATCGGACGGACAGGTCCGCGATCAGACAGGCAGGTCGGCGATGACGGACTCCCCCACCCCCGACGGCACCGGCGCCGTCCGACCGCTCCAGGTGGAGACACACGGCCTGGACGTGATCGGCGACGCCGAACGCAAGGGCACCCCACGAACCCTCTTCTGGCCCTGGTTCGGAGCCAACGTCTCCGTCCTCGGCATGAGTTACGGCGCGTTCGCGCTCGGCTTCGGCATCTCCTTCCCGCAGGCCCTGGCCGCCGGGGTCGTCGGCATCGTCTTCTCCTTCCTGCTCTGCGGCTTCGTCGCGGTCGCCGGCAAACGCGGCTCGGCCCCCACGATGGTGCTCAGCCGCGCCGCGTACGGAGTGCGCGGCAACCGGCTGCCCGCGGCCGTCTCCTGGCTGCTCACGGTCGGCTGGGAGACCGTGCTCTGTGCACTCGCCACCATGGCCACCGCCACCGTCTTCGACCGGCTCGGCACGGGCGGCGGCACCGGGACCAAGATGCTCGCCCTGGTCCTCGTAGCCGCACTGGTCGTGGTGGTCGGCGTCATGGGCTTCGACCTGATCATGCGTCTCCAGGCCGTCATCACCGTCGTCACCGGCGTGCTGACCGTCGTCTACGTCGTACTGGTCGCCGACCACGTCCACTGGTCAGCCGTCAGCTCCCTGCCGGCCGGATCCACCCAGGAGTTCATCGGCGCCCTCGTCTTCCTGATGACCGGCTTCGGGCTCGGCTGGGTCAACGCGGCCGCCGACTACTCCCGTTATCTGCCGCGCTCCTCCTCCGGCCGGGGCGTCGTCGGCTGGACCACCTTCGGCGCCTCGCTCGCCCCGCTGCTCCTGCTGGTCTTCGGACTGCTCCTCGCGGGCTCCTCGGCCGACCTCGGCGAGGCCGTCGCCGCCGACCCGATCGGCGCGCTGACCACGCTCCTGCCCACCTGGTTCCTCGTCCCGTTCGCCGCGGTCGCCGTGCTCGGCCTCGTCGGCGGTGCCGTCCTCGACATCTACTCCTCCGGTCTCGCCCTGCTCGCGGCCGGTCTGCGCGTACCGCGCCCGCTCGCCGCCCTCGTGGACGGGCTGCTCATGATCGCGGGCGCCGTCTACATCGTCTTCCTCGCCGACGACTTCCTCGGCCCGTTCATCGGCTTCCTCACCACCCTCGGCGTCCCCGTCGCCGCCTGGTGCGGAGTCATGCTCGCCGACCTCCTGCTGCGCCGCCGCGACTACGCCGAGGCCGACCTGTTCCGCCCGGACGGCCGCTACGGCGACATCCCGCCCGGCCCTCTCCTCCTCACCGTCGCCGCCACCGCCCTCGGCTGGGGCCTGGTCACCAACGCCGCGGCGGGCTGGCTCGACTGGCAGGGCTACCTCCTCGGCCCCTTCGGCCTGGGTGGCAGGACCGGTGACTGGGCCTACGCCAACCTGGGCGTCCTGGCCGCGCTGGCGGCCGGCTTCCTCGGCACGCTGACGCTGTCACGGGGCCGGGTGCGGGCGCAGGAGGCGGGGACGTGAGCGCGTCCACCCCGATGGGCCTGCTCGCCGTCATCGACATGCAGCGCGTGTTCGCCGAGCCCGACAGCCCCTGGGCGGCACCCCGCTTCGAGGAGGCCGCGGCGGGCGTACGGCGGCTGCTGCCGGCCTTCGCAGGACGGACGGTGTTCACCCGCTTCATCGCGCCGCGGCGGCCCGAGGGAGCCTGGCAGGCGTACTACGCGCAGGCGCCCTTCGCGCTGCGCCCACCCGGCGCGCGGCTGTGGCAGCTGGTCGACGGACTCGCCGACGGGGCGCGGGACACGGTCGACGCCCCGACCTTCGGCAAGTGGGGCCCGGAACTGGCCGCCCGTCTGGGGGCGGACGGACGGCTGGTCCTGGCCGGGGTCAGCACCGACTGCTGTGTCCTGTCCACGGCCCTCGCGGCGGCCGACACGGGCGTCGAGGTGCTGGTGGCCGCCGACGCCTGCGCGGGCGCGGACGATGCGTCGCATGCCAAAGCCCTGGATCTGCTGGATCTGTACCGCCCGCTCGTCCGGGTCGTGACCGTCGACCAGATCCTCGGTCAGTCGCGGCCGGCACCCCGGTAGAGGTCCAGTTCCCCGTCCAGTTCCAGGGCGAGCACGGTCGCGTAGGGGTCGAGGTCGGCCTCGTCGGGGGCGTCGATCCAGGTCACACCGGGTACGGCGTCCAGGCCGCCGATCACCCGGTGGCCAAGCGCGTTGCCCGTGCCGAGGACGGTGATCTTCCGGACGGGATTGCGCAGCCCCCGCAGGGCGACGGACTCGCGCGGCACGTCGAAGCACGTCAGATACAGCGTGCGCCGGTCCGCGGAGAGAGTGCTCGGGCCGTAGTGGTGTCCGGCGGGCAGCCCGGCGACCGTTCCGTGGACGGCCTCGGAGTGCCGCGCGATCCACGCGCCGAGCCCTTCCAGCCGCTCGACCTGCTCCGGGGGGATCGACCCGTCCGCCCGGGGACCGACGTCCAGCAGCAGATTGCCGCCCATGCCGATCGTCTCCGTGAAGTAACGCACCAGCTGCCGCACCGACTTGTGGTTGTGGTCCGCGTGCTGGAAACCCCACGAGTCGTTGATGGTCAGGCACAACTCCCAGGGCCCGTCGGGCGCTTCGAGCGGCACCCCCTGCTCGGGGGTGGCGTAGTCGCCGCGGCTCAGCATGCGGGCGTTCAGGACCGTGTCCGGGTTCTCCGCGAGGATCAGTTCGGCCAACTCCGCTATGCGCCACTGCTGTTCGGTGCGCTCCCATTCGCCGTCGAACCACAGCAGGTCGGGGCGGAACCGCTCCACCAGCTCCCGCACCTGACCGTCCCGGTAGGCGAGGTAACGGTCCCACGCCACCGGGTCCTCCTCGCCGGGCGTGGCGTGCGAGTAGGGGTTGGCGTCGTTGCCGCCCGGGTGCGTGTTCGACCACTGGTCGATCTCGGGGTGACGGACGCTCGCGTAGTCCGGGTGGTTCCAGTCGGAGTGCGAGTAGTAGAGGCCGACCTTCAGGCCCCGCTCGCGCAGCGCCTCCACGTATGCGCCGATCAGGTCCCGGCCCGCCGGGGTGCGCCGGACGACGTCCAGCTCGCCGTGGGCGGTGTCCCACAGGGCGACGCCGTCGTGGTGACGTGCGGTGAGCACCGCGTACCCCGCGCCCGCCCGGGCGAACAACTCGGCCCAGGCCGCGGGGTCGTAGGCGGACGCGGTGAAGCCGTCGAGCTGCTTCATGTACCGCTCGTGCGTCACCTCGCCCCAGTAGAAGGACCAGGACTCCGGCACCCCGTCCACGGCGTAGATGCCGTAGTGGATGAAGATGCCCAGCTTGGCGGCGGGAAACCAGGGTTGCATGGTCATACGGCCACGCTAGGCGGAGCGCCCCGGCCGGCGCGTGGGCGCCGGTCACCACTACTGGTCCGTTTTCACCCCGGCCGGAACGGCGGCGGGCCGTACAGGACGTGGCCCGGAGCATCGGCCGTACACGGAACGGCGGGCCGTACACGGAGCGGCGGGCCGTACACGGAGCGGCGTAGAGGAATGCCCGCGTCCGTGTCGGGTACGCGCAGGGCGACGCGCCCGGTACGGACGCCGTTCCGGGCGGCCTTTCCACCACTACCTGGGATCTTTCATGGACATCTCTCCCAACGGTCACCACGCCCCGCAGGCCGTCTCGCCGGCCCAGCGCGCGCTGACCGCGCTCGCCTTCGACACCCACGACGAGGCCGCGCTGAGCACACTCGCCGACAGCGATGTGCTGATTCCCGTGCCGGACGACGCCGACGAGGCGGCCGTGAGCGACCCGACGGCCGTGGCGCTGCCGGTTCTGGAGCAGCCGGGCGGTGAACAGATCGTGCCGGTCTTCACCTCGGAACCCGCGATGGCCGAACTCCTGCCCGACGTGTCGCGCTACCGCCTGGTGCCGCTGGGCGCCCTCGCCTCCCAGTGGCCTGCCGACGTGGACCTGTCCCTCACCATCGACGCCGGTTCCCCGCACGGCCTCACCCTCGACGCCCACGACGTGGGCACTCTCCTCGGAGGGCAGGGGATCTGAGCCCGAGACCCACCCGGAGAAGCGGGGACCGCAGCCCCTCGTGCCCGGTCCGGCCGGGTGGCGGGCGGGCTGTCAGCCCTGCCGGAGCGTGCGGGCCAGGGCGTCGCGCTGCAGCGGCAGTGCCTCGGCGTGCAGCGCGCGGCCCTTGTCCGTGAGGGCGACCCACACACCGCGCCGGTCCTCCGCGCACACGGACCGTTCCACCAGGCCGTCCTTCTCCAGCCGGCCGATCAGCCGGGACAGCGCGCTCTGGCTGAGGTGGACCTTCTCCGCGATGTTCTGCACCCGGCACTGGTCCCCGACCGCCGTGGCGGTCGCCAGGCCGGACGCGAGGATGTCAAGCACCTCGAAGTCGCTGGCGCCGAGGCCGTGCGGATGCAGGACGCGGTCGATCTCGCACATCGTGCGGGCGTGCACGGACAGGATGTCCCGCCACTCGTCCTCAAGCCGGGCGCCGGCCGTGTTCGCTGCCATATGTGCACGGTAACAGAGCGCGAAGTGGTCGTTGTCTGTGCAACTAGTGCAGGCGCAACGAATATGCCCGGTGTCTACTCCGCCGCGGTGTCCTGGAGCAGTCCGATCAGGTTCCCGTCCGGGTCCTTCACCGAGGCGATGAGCCGGCCGCCGCCCACGTCGTGGACGTCCTCCAGCGTCTCGGCGCCGGCGCCCAGCAGTCCCGTGAGCGTCGCCCTGATGTCGGCGACATGCCAGTACGGTACGGGGCCGGTCATTCCCTTCGCGTGGCCGTTCGGGTCCAGGCCCACGTCCTGGCCCGCGTCCTTGAAACCGACGTAGTACGCCGAGTCCGCGTACGGCTCGACCTCCAGCAGAGCGCTGAACACGGCTTTCGCCGCGGCCAGGTCCTTGACGGGGTAGATGACGGTCGTGAGTCCGGCGGTCATGGGGTGCTCCTCGGAGGTCGTGTGCATGGTCACTGGAACTGAGGTCCACGCTAGGCGCGGTGGCGTCGGCAGGGCTTCTCCGATCCTGACCGATCGGCTCGGGGGCTTTCCGTTCGTGGCCGGGTGCGGGTCCGGTGGCCGCAGACAACCGACCCACGCCGAGCCGTCCGCAAGCCCTAGGCCGGGCGGAACCAGACCGTGGCCAGGGGCGGCACCGTCATCCGGATGCTCCCCGACCGCCCGTGCCAGGGCACCGGCTCGCGCTCGACAGGGCCCGAGTCGCGCACACCGCCGCCCCCGTACGTCACGGCGTCCGTGTTCAGCACCTCGACCCAGGCCGGGACCTCCTCGGGAACACCGAGCCGGTATTCCTGCCGGACGACCGGGCTGAAGTTGGACACGGCCAGCAGAGGCACCCCCTGCGCGTCGAGCCGCAGGAACGCGAAGACGTTGTCCTCGGCGGCGTCCCCGCACACCCACTGGAAACCGCCGGGATCCGTGTCCCGCTGCCAGAGCGAGGGCGTCCGGCGGTACACCGCGTTGAGGTCGCGGACGAGGTCGCGCACCCCCCGGTGGTCCGCCTCGGCCGCGTATCCCGGGTCGAGCAGCCACCATTCGGGGCCCTGCGCCTCCGACCACTCCGCACCCTGGGCGAACTCCTGTCCCATGAAGAGGAGTTGCTTGCCGGGGTGGGCCCACATGAAGCCCAGGTACGCCCGGTGGGTGGCCCGCCGCTGCCACCAGTCGCCCGGCATCTTCGACACCAGCGCCCGCTTTCCGTGGACGACCTCGTCGTGCGAGATGGGAAGGACGTAGTTCTCGCTGTACGCGTACACCATCGAGAAGGTCATCTCGTCGTGGTGGTACTTGCGGTGCACCGGCTCGTGCGCGATGTAGCCGAGCGAGTCGTGCATCCACCCCATGTTCCACTTCAGCCCGAATCCGAGGCCGCCGCTGTCGGTCGGGCGGGTGACGCCGTCCCAGGCCGTGGACTCCTCCGCGATGGTCACCACGCCCGGCGCGCGCCGGTACACCGTGGCGTTCATCTCCTGCAGGAAGGCCACCGCGTCCAGGTCCTCGCGCCCGCCGAACACATTGGGGGTCCACTGACCGGAGTCACGCGAGTAGTCGAGGTAGAGCATCGACGCCACCGCGTCCACCCGCAGCCCGTCGACATGGAACTCCTCGCACCAGTAGACGGCGTTCGCCACCAGGAAGTTGCGCACCTCGGTACGGCCGAAGTCGAACTCGTACGTCCCCCAGTCGGGGTGCTCGGCCCGCCGGCTGTCCCCGGGCTCGTACAGCGGCTCCCCGTCGAACCGGCCGAGCGCCCAGTCGTCCTTGGGGAAGTGCGCGGGCACCCAGTCCAGGATCACCCCGACACCGGCCCGGTGCAGTGCGTCGACGAGGTGCTTGAAGTCGTCGGGGGTGCCGAGGCGCGCGGTCGGGGCGTAGAAGCCGGTGACCTGGTAGCCCCAGGACCCGCTGAACGGGTGCTGGGCGACCGGCATCAGCTCGACATGGGTGAAACCGAGATCGGAGACGTACGCCGGCAGTACATCAGCGAGTTGACGGTACGTCAGTCCCGGCCGCCAGGACGGCAGATGGATCTCGTAGACGGAGAACGGGGCCTCGTGCACCGGGGTGTCCCCGCGCCGCGCCATCCATTCCGCGTCACCCCACTCGTAGTGCGAGGCGGTGACGACGGACGCCGTCGCGGGCGGCACCTCCGCCCGGCGGGCCATCGGGTCGGCCTTGAGCAACCGGTGACCGTGGCGGGAGGTGATCTCGAACTTGTAGTGGGCACCCTCGCCCACCCCCGGCAGGAACAGCTCCCAGACCCCGGACGATCCGAGGGACCTCATCGGGAACGCCGTCCCGTCCCAGCAGGCGAAGTCACCGACGACCCGCACACCCCGGGCGTTCGGCGCCCACACGGTGAACCGGGTGCCCGGCACGCCCTGATGAGTCATCGGTTCGGCGCCCAGCGCCTTCCACAACTGCTCGTGCCGCCCCTCACGGATCAGATGCAGATCCAGCTCGCCCAGCGCGGGCAGGAAGCGGTACGGGTCGTGCACCTCGTGGTCGGTGTCCTCGTACGAGACGAGCAGCGTGTACTCCGGTACGGTCTCGCGCGGCAGCAGGACCGAGAAGAGGCCGTCGCCCTCCGAGGCGAGATAGGTGCGCGCCCCGTCGATCACGACGCTCACGGCGTGGGCGTACGGGCGCAGTGCCCGCACGGCGATCCCGCCCGGCACCGGGTGGGCGCCGAGCAGGGCGTGCGGGTCGTGGTGGGCGCCGGAGAGCAGCCGCGCACGGTCGTCGGGGGCCAGGGGCGGGGCGGCCACGGTCAGCCGGGGCCCGCGCGGGGGCGGGCCTCCCGCCTCGGGGGGAGTGGTGTCGCGCAGGGCCACGGTCTCAGTCTCCTCTCACGGCGAGACGCTCGATCGCCGCCATGGGTACGGGAAGCCAGTCGGGGCGGTGGCGGGCCTCGTAGAGGACCTCGTACACGGCCCGGTCCGTCTCGTAGGCGCGCAGCAGTCCGTGCTTCTCGCGCGGGTCCCAGCCGGCGTGGGCGGCGTAACCCGCGCAGTACGCCTCGCGGCAACGGCGTGCCCACTCCGGGCGCCAGGGGCGGCGCTGGCGGGCCGCGTAGTCGAAGGACCGGAGCATCCCGGCGATGTCCCGCACCGGCGACTGGGTGCCGCACCGCTCGGCCAGCGGACGGGACGGCTCGCCCTCGAAGTCGATGACGAACCACTCCGGACCTGCCCGCAGCACCTGCCCCAGGTGCAGATCGCCGTGCACGCGCTGCGCGGGCGGGCCGACGTCGCAGGAGAGCAGAGCACGGAAGGCGGTGCGCAGACCGGGGACGAACGGTCGCAGGGCCGGTACGGAGCGGGCGGCGGCGTCCAGGCGCTCGGTCATCGCGGCGGCCGTGCGTCCGTTCTCGTCCTGGGCGCCCGAGGGGAAGGCCGAGGCCAGCGCCAGGTGGACCTCGGCCGTGGCCCGGCCCAGCTCACGGGCCTGCCCGGTGAAGTCCCGCCCGGCGGCGAGCGCGCCGAGCGCCAGCGTCCAGCCGTCCGACGCGTCGGGCAGGAACGGCTGCAGCACACCGAGCGTCGCCGGGAACGGATCGGTCGTCCGGAACCAGGCCACCGGCGCCGGCACCCGGCCGCACCCCTGCCCGGCCAGCGCGCCCGGCACCTCCAGGTCCGGGTTGACCCCCGGCTGGATCCGCCGGAACACCTTCAGGATGAACGCGTCCCCGTACACCAGCGAGGAGTTGGACTGCTCGGCGTCCAGCAGCCGGGGCGCGAGCCCGGCCGGCACCCGTACGCCGGGGTCCGCCTCGAAACACAGCGGGCCCGCGGTACCCGGGTGCCTGAGCCGTTCGAGCAGCAGCTGGGCCGAGCGGGGGTCGTACAGCGCGTCGTACACGGTGAGACCGGCGAGCGGGCCCTCCTGCGCCTGCCCGATGAGTGCCCGGCCCAGGTGCGGCACCTGGTGTTCCCGCACACCGAGGAGCAGCTGGTAGCAGTCACCGGTAGAGGGAGTGCCGCCCGGCGCGGGCACCCCGCCGTGGTCGCCATGGCTCGGCTGGCCGGTGTGCACGAGCAGGTGCAGACAGCCCGGATACAGCTCGGTCATCGACAGCAGGGCGAGGTCCGTGACCGGCCGGTCCTTGCCGGCGAACCAGCGCTGCCGGGGCAGCCAGTCGCGCAGCAGCCCGGCCAGCGAGGTCATGAGGCCGGCGGCGACCCCGTCGGTGCTGGGCCCGTCGCTGCCCGGCCGGAGCAGTGCGGTTGCGGTCTTCGACATGGTGACGCGTCCTTTCGCCGGGCCGCGCCTCAACGCCCTGGGGCGGCGCGGGTGAGGACTCGGGAGAGCCGGAACCAGTAGAAGCCGTGGCCCGCGAGGGTGAGGAGATAGGGCAGTTCCCCGATCGCCGGGAAACGCACTCCGCCGATGAGTTCGACGGGGTG
>NZ_JBHVDD010000138.1:0-14701 GCF_042802995.1 Streptomyces sp. NPDC057438 | reverse complement strand
GCCCCGGTCGGGGTGACCCGCCCTACGCCGTTCTGCCGCCAACAACGCGAAGACCCCGTCCACTTGGACGGGGTCTTTTCTGTGGAGCTAAGGAGAATTGAACTCCTGACCTCCTGCATGCCATGCAGGCGCTCTACCAACTGAGCTATAGCCCCTTGTCTTGCTGTCCGCCCGGTCTCCCTGGCGACGACGCCAACATTACCGGTCCCCCACGCGCACCACCAAATCGATTCCGGCGGACACACGCTCGGAGTTGAATTGCTCCGGAATGTCGGAAATCGAACCGGCGCTCCTCCGCCCGTCGTTCACGCCCCACCACCGACGGCCGCGACGAGGCCGCCGGGGCGGCCCTGGAGGCCCCGCGGCGGGCGGTGGCAGGGCAGGGGTGCGGAGTTGACGCTCAGGCCGTCACGAACGAGTAGAAGCGCTTGAGCGTGCAGTGCTCCTCGAGGAGTCGGCCGTAGATCGGCTCGCCCTCCAGCTCCCGGTACGTCTCGATGGGGTCGCCTTTTATGATCAGCGCCCGTGCGCATTCCTCGCACCAGTACTGGTAGTCGGCGTTGACGGGCTCCATGTCGCGGACGATGGGCGTACCGCTGCCGCACCAGTCGCACTTCCTCCTGTGTGCACCCATCGTTCAGCTCCAGCTGTGGCCGCAGGCCGTGCACACGTAGGAGATCCCTCCGTTGTCACCGAGGACTTGGGCCACGTGGAGCGAGCCGCAGGAAGGGCAGAGGAGGGTGGTCTTGCTCCGCATCACCACCTTCACGGGAAGGTCGTGGACCCTCCCGCGGATGCTCGCAGGCATCGCTTCTCCCTCCCGTCGGGCCGCGCCCCCTTCCGGCCGTTTGATTCTGCCACGGCCGGACCAATACGGTCAGCGACGCCTTCGCACCGGTCCGGGCGAGGACGGGAAGAAGACGTCGCAGAGCTATACGCCTGAGGGGCGGCGACTGCTCAAGAAGGGACGCAGGTCACACACAAA
Organism: Streptomyces sp. NPDC057438; assembly: GCF_042802995.1. Lineage (NCBI taxonomy): Bacteria > Bacillati > Actinomycetota > Actinomycetes > Kitasatosporales > Streptomycetaceae > Streptomyces > Streptomyces sp. NPDC057438. The sequence goes on along the minus strand of NZ_JBHVDD010000138.1, from coordinate 13,716 downwards.
AAATCCCGCTCCCTCGCGGGAACGGGATCTTCTGTACCGATCTGTGGAGCTAAGGAGAATTGAACTCCTGACCTCCTGCATGCCATGCAGGCGCTCTACCAACTGAGCTATAGCCCCGTGCGCCACGCGGTGAACGCGTGCTGTCCGGTCCCGCTCGGCGGGGCGAACAAGAAGAACTTTAGCCTGCGACCAGCCGGAAAGTGAAATCCGGGCCGCGGCCCCGGTGCGGGGCCGCGTACGGGGGTCAGTCGTCGTCGCCGAGCACCGGCTCGGGCAGCGTGCCGGCGTTGTGCTCCAGGAGCCGCCAGCCGCGGGCGCCCTCGCCGAGGACGGACCAGCAGCAGTTGGAGAGACCGCCGAGGCTCTCCCAGTGCTGGGGCTCCAGACCGAGAAGACGCCCGATGGTGGTGCGGATGGTGCCGCCGTGGCTGACGACGACGAGCGTGCCGCTCTCCGGGAGCTTGTCGGCGTGCCGGAGCACCACGGGGGCGGCGCGATCGGCGACCTCGGTCTCCAGTTCGCCGCCGCCACGGCGGATCGGCTCGCCGCGCTTCCACGCGGCGTACTCCTCGCCGTGCCGGGCGATGATCTCGTCGTGGGTGAGCCCCTGCCAGACGCCCGCGTACGTCTCGCGCAGGCCCTCGTCGTGGCTGACCTCCAGGCCGGTGAGCGCGGCCAGCTCTGCGGCCGTGTCGGCGGCACGCCGCAGGTCGGAGGCGACGATCGCGTCGGGCCCCAGGGAGGCGAGCAGCCGGGCGGCGCGGCGGGCCTGGCCGAGACCGGTCTCGGTCAGCTCGACATCCGTGGTGCCCTGGAAGCGGCGCTCCACGTTCCACGAGGTCTGGCCGTGCCGCCAGAGGATGAGGCGGCGGCCCTTCCCCTTGCGTCCCGCCGTGTCGGTGCCCGCGGTCACCGCAGCTCCTCGCCCAGCTCGGCGTCCTCCTCGGCGGCGCGCAGCTTGGCGTGCTCCTCGCCCTTGCCCCGGGTGGCCTTGGCGTCGGCGGGCAGTTCCAGCTCGGGGCAGTCCTTCCAGAGCCGCTCCAGGGCGTAGAAGACCCGCTCCTCACTGTGCTGGACGTGCACGACGATGTCGACGTAGTCCAGCAGCACCCAGCGGGCCTCGCGGTCGCCCTCGCGGCGGACCGGCTTGGCGCCGAGCTCCTTGTTCAGCCGCTCCTCGATCTCGTCGACGATCGACTTGACCTGGCGGTCGTTGGGCGCGGAGGCGAGCAGGAAGGCGTCCGTGATGGACAGCACATCGCTGACGTCGTACGCGATGACGTCGTGCGCGAGCTTGTCGGCGGCCGCCTGCGCGGCGGTGGTGATGAGCTCGAGGGAGCGGTCGGTGGCGGTCACTACACGGCTTTCGGTCGTCGGTCAGGAACCCTCACGGGCTACCCCAAGGGTCTCACGGCCCACCGGCACCGCCCCACGCGTTGATCGACCGGGCCCCGGAGCGTGGCCGGTACGGCGGCTCCGGGGCCTGATGCCGGTCATGCCGACGGGGTCGGCCGGCCGGGGTCAGCCCGTGGTCCCGTTCGTTCCCGTCGCGCCGGTGGTTCCCGTCGTTCCCGTGCCGCTCGTGCCGGTCGTTCCCGTGCCGCTCGTGCCGGTCGTCTCGTAGTTCTGGCCGAGTACGACCGAGACGTCGGCGTTGGACGTGGTCTCGCCCTTCTTCACGGCACTGGTCGGCAGACCCAGGGTCTTGGCGACCTCGACGGCGTCCTGTTTGCGGGCCGCGTCGGAGTAGGTGACCCGGGAGGCGGCCTCGGGGGTGGTGGTCGTGCCGGCGTCGAGGAAGGTGTAGCCGCCGTTGAGGACGACCACGCGGGCCTGTTCGGTGGCGTCCTTCTCACCGGTGGCGTTGCGGATGCCGACGCGGACGGCGTCCCCGGCGTCGGGGCTCTTCGCGGCGCCGCCGAGCAGGTCCTTGACGACGCTGTCGGAGTCCTCGGCGCTGAGGGTGCCGTCCTGCTGGACGGGCAGCAGCTCGGTCTTGTAGTCGCCGCCCTTGGCGTGGTCGGCGAGCTTGGCGAGGAAGGTACCGAGGTCCTTGTCGCTGAGCGAGGGGTCGAGGATCTGGGCCAGCGTCTGCACCGTGACGGTGGCGGCCTGCGCGTCGGACGACAGCTTGCGCAGGACACCCGTCATGACCTGCCCGAACCGCTTGAGCTGCGCGTCCTGCGACTCTCCGGAGGCCCGGTAGGTGGCGTAGGCGACGGCCATCTTGCCGCTGAGGGTCTGCGCCTTGCCCTTGGTGACGAGGGGGGCCGCGCCCTTCTTCTTCGCCTCGGGGTCGGGCACGTTCGCGTTCGTGTCGATGTCGATGTTGCCGACGAGCCCGACGAGGTTGTTCAGGTACGGGGTGTCCAGCCGCCAGGTGCCCTCGATGTCGGTGCCGAGGACGGTGTCGAGCGCGTCGCGGGTGCCGGAGGAGCCGTCGTCGTCGACGGACTTCGCGAGGGTGGTCGTCGAGCCGTCGTCACCGGTGAGGGCGAGGGCGTTGGGGATCAGGACGGTGGCGCCCCGCTCGGTGGTGGTGTTGTTCACGAGCAGTGCCGTGGAGGTGCCGCCGCCCTTGGTGTCGTGCAGGTGGACGACGACCACGTCCCGTTTCTGGGCGGCCGCGGAGGTCGTGGTGCCGGTCCGCTCGTCCGGGGAGGAGCCGGGCAGCATGCCCGCCCACCACAGGCAGCCGACGCCGCCGACCGCGACGAGGGCGAGGACCACCACCAGGGCGACGAGTCTGCTCCTGGCCCGCCGCTTGGCCTCCTCGCGGCGCTCGGTGCGGTTCTCGGTGAAGTTCAGCCAGTCGATGACGTCCTCGGAGTCGCCGTCGGGCTCCTCGACGAAGGCGAACTGCTCGGTGCGGTAGTCCTGTCCGGCCGCGTCCGGTCCGGCCGAGTCGGGTCCGGCCGCGTCCGGGCCTGCGGAGTCCCGTCCCGTGTGGTCCCGTCCCCGTCCGTCGGGGTCGACGCCGGACGGGTTCCGCCCGGCGAAGGCGTCGTCGGCCCGCTGCCCGCTCTCCTCGGCGGTCCCGGGCGGCGCCGACTGCTGCGGGATGTAGGCGGTCTGTCCGGCGACGGGCGTCTGCGGGGAGACGGCGGTCTGCCCGTAGGGGTCGTACGGGTCGTAGGCCGCGGGTGCCTGGTGGCCCGGGTCGTAGCCCGTGCCGTACCCCTGGGCGGGATGCTGCTGGACCTGTCCGGTGGCGTACGGGTCGTAACCGTAGCCCTGGCCGTACCCCTGGGGCGTCTGCGTCCCGTAGGGGTCGTACGCCTGCTGCTGCGGCACCGGCTGGGCGGACACCTGCCGGTACACCGGCTGCCCGTACTCGTCGTAGCCGACGAGTTCGTACGCCTGGTCGCCTCCGTAGCCGGCGTCGTATCGGTCGTTCACCGGTGCCCCTCTCGGCTCACTCGCCGCGGTACAGCTGCCGCTTGTCGATGTAGCGCACCACGCCGTCCGGCACCAGGTACCAGACGGGGTCGCCCTTGGCGACTCTCGCACGGCAGTCCGTGGAGGAGATGGCCAGCGCGGGCACCTCGACCAGCGAGACCCCGCCCGCGGGCAGGCCCGGGTCGGTCAGGGTGTGCCCCGGACGGGTGACCCCGATGAAGTGCGCGAGGGAGAAGAGTTCCTCGGCGTCGCGCCAGGTGAGGATCTGGCCGAGCGCGTCGGCGCCGGTGATGAAGAAGAGGTCCGAGTCGGCGTTCAGCTCGTGCAGCTCGCGCAGGGTGTCGATGGTGTACGTGAGGCCCTTGCGGTCGATGTCGATGCGGCTCACGGAGAAATGGGGGTTCTCGGCCGTGGCGATGACCGTCATCAGATAGCGGTCCTCGGCCGCCGAGACCGTGCGGTGGGACTTCTGCCAGGGCTGGCCGGTCGGCACGAACACGACCTCGTCGAGACCGAACTGGGCGGCGACCTCCTGAGCCGCCACGAGGTGTCCGTGGTGGATCGGGTCGAACGTTCCGCCCATGACGCCGAGACGGCGGCGGCCGGGTTCCGACGGGCGGTTTCCCGGTGCGCCGGAGGCTTTGCCGGCCCGGCCGTCCGCGGTGTCGTGCGCCTGGTCCGCCGCCTTGTCGTGCTCGGGACCGGTAGGCATGTCCTGCTCTCCCATGCGTGGAGAGCCTACCGGCCCGGCCGACGCGCGCCGTTCGAACGTCTTTTTGCGCGGATTAGCGATCGCGGTTGAAACGGGTCGTGATCCACAGCAGCAGCATCAGGGCGAGGAAGGCTCCGCCGCCGGTCAGGTAGGGGTTCAGGCTCTCGTGGTTGCCGCCGTGCTCCCCGCCGCCCTCGGCGGCGAGAGTGACCAAGTCGGCAGCGGTGCTGTGGAAGCTCATCGTCGGCGTGACCTATCCGGTGGTGGGATCGGGATGAAGACCCGCCCATCGTAAGCGGGAGCCTCCGCCGCGATCACGCCGACTCCGCCCAGGAGTGAACGCCGGCGGCGCCGGGCGCGTACTCGGCGGGCGAGCAACCGTTCGCGTGCGCGTGACGTCCTTCCCGTCGGCGGGCGTCAGTCGTCCCGCTTGTATCCCCGCAGAAGGAACCACGCCATCAGGACGGAGCCCAGGACCATCACGATCAGCACCACGCGCAGCAGGTTGCCGGCTCCCTGTTCCTTCGCGGCGGCGTCCGCGGCATCGGTGAGCCAGGCGGACGCGGGCAGGTGCGGGAGATGCCCCATGAGATCGCTCCTTACGGTTGATGCCCTGCCACGGTAACTCCGCCTAGGCTGGACCCCGCTTCGGGGGCAACTTGGGCAATCAGACGCATGGGGGAAACATGCCGGAAGACAGCCACGAGCAGAACGGGCGCGAGAACGTGCCGAGCAGGCAGCGCAGGCGCTTCGAGGGGATCTCCTCCCGGGCGTACGAACATCCCGCCGACCGCTCGGCGCTGGTGGCGCTGCGCAAGCTCAGCGGCTTCGACACCGTGTTCAAGGCACTCAGCGGGCTGCTGCCGGAACGCAGCCTCAGGCTGCTGTTCCTGTCCGACTCCGTACGGGTCTCGGACCAGCAGTTCACCCACCTCAACGACATGCTGCGGGACGCGTGCTACATCCTGGACCTGGAGAAGGTCCCGCCGATGTACGTGAACCAGGACCCGCAGCCGAACGCGATGTGCATCGGGCTGGACGAGCCGATCATCGTCGTCACCACCGGGCTCGTCGAGCTGCTCGACGAGGAGGAGATGCGGGCCGTCATCGGGCACGAGGTGGGTCACGCGCTCTCCGGGCACTCGGTGTACCGCACGATACTGCTCTTCCTGACGAGCCTCGCGGTGAAGATCGCCTGGATCCCGCTGGGGAACATCGCGATCATGGCGATCGTGACCGCGCTGCGCGAGTGGTTCCGCAAGTCGGAGCTGTCCGCCGACCGCGCGGGTCTGCTGGTCGGCCAGGACGTCCAGGCGTCGATGCGCGGTCTGATGAAGATCGCGGGCGGCAACCACCTGCACGAGATGAACGTGGACGCGTTCCTCGCCCAGGCCGAGGAGTACGAGGCCGGGGGCGACCTGCGCGACTCCGTCCTCAAGATCCTCAACGTGCTGCCCCGCTCGCACCCCTTCACCGCCGTCCGTGCGGCGGAGCTGAAGAAGTGGGCCGAGTCGCGTGACTTCCAGCGGATCATGGACGGGCACTACCCGCGGCGCAGCGAGGACAAGGACACCTCGGTGACCGACTCCTTCCGTGAGTCGGCCAGTCACTACACGAGCAGTGTGAAGAACTCCAAGGACCCGCTGATGAAGCTGGTCACCGACATCGCGGGCGGCGCGGGCGACCTCGGCGGCCGGGTCCGCCGCGGTTTCGGCGGCGGTACGGCCACGGCCCAGGAGGACCGGCCCCGCGACGACGAGTAGGACGTCGGGGTGCGGGTGCATGGGGAGGCCTGAAGAAGCAGGGGCGCAGCCCCGCTTTTTCAGGGGCGCGGGGAACTGCGCGAGAAGCCCCACGCACCCGCACCCGACAACGCACCCCCCGGCCTCACACCGTCGGCTGCGCACTCTCCGCCAGGGTCCCGCACAGCGCCGTCGCCGCGCCCGTGCCGTACGGGTCTGTGCCCGCGGACGGCCCGCCGGCCTTGGCGGTCTGCCCCGCCAGCAGCGGTCGCAGATGGTTCGTGGCGTCGTCCGCGCAGGCCAGCGGCCCGGCCTGGACGTAGGAGACGACGACCTCGGCCTGGTGGGTGCGCAGGTCGTCCTGGTCGAAGCGGAAGTGCAGCTCGCGCCGGACGGTGAACAGCGAGGCCTCGGCCTCGGCCTTCTCCCCCGGTGGCCGCAGCGCGTAGACCAGGGTGTGGGCGGCGACGACCTCCAGGGTGCCGGAGTCGAACTCGGCGGCCTGGAGAGTGCCCTGGACGCGGACCCTGTGGTCGGCGAGTGTCGCGCGGGACGGGTCGAAGCGGACGAGCCAGCCGGTGGGGGCGTGCCGCCCGTCGGCCGCCGGGTGGTCGAAGCTCTGCTCGAACTGGTCGAGCTGTTCGGAGTCCAGCAGCCGTCGCACGGGCTGGACGGTGGCGCCGCCGAGGACCTCCGGGTCGAGTGCGGAGGCGACCAGGTACTCCTTGGCGATGGTCAGCGCGGAGACGACCTGGCTGTCGGAGAAGTGGGCGGTGCGCCGGGTGGCCGGCATGGTGATGCCCTCGGCGCCGATCCGGAACTGGGCGGCCGGGCTGTGCGCGTACAGCGTCTCGGCGTTCTCGGCGCCGGGTACGGCGGACTGCGGGGACAGCGGGATCACCGTCATCCGCAGCGGCTCGGTGGGCTTGGCGGCCGGGGTGTCGTACGGGTGGCGGACGCCCATGTAGATCGCGGTGCCGAAGGCGAGGGCGACGAGCAGGACGAGGACCAGGGCCTGCCGGGAGAGGCCGCGGCGGACGTGTGGGCGGCGCCGGACGGCGGGGGCGTGGTCGGAGAGGCGTTCGTGGGCGGAGAACTCCTGGATGCGGGCAGCGCGGACGAACGACTCGTCGAAGACGACGGATCGGTATTCGTCCTCTCCACCGCCGGGGGCGCCCTCGGGAGTCCCCTCAGGTGGGTTTCCTGGCCCGCCCATACTTTGAGAGTAGGTCCTGGGGAGCTTCGGTAAACGCGTCTGTACACGACAACTTTTGACAGGTCCTCGCCAGGTTCGCCCACCCGTGGCGGACCGCCCCGCGGGGCCGGCCGGGGGTGCTGTCAGGGGCTGCGGGGGTCCGCGGACACCGCCGGCTGGGAGAAGTCGGCGGAGGCGGAGGGTCCGGTCGGGATGCCCTGCTCGACGCCGGTGGTGGCGGGGGGCGGGATCCGTTCGCCGCGGCCGGAGGAGGTGCCCCGGTAGACGGCGGTGAAGGCCAGCGCGACCATGCCGACGCCCATCACGAGGGCGAGGATCCAGGCGACGGGCCGGTGCCAGCGGGTCTGTTTGCCGTACGGCCTGCCGTAGGCCCCCCCGGCGCCGTAGCGGGCCTCCAGGACCTCGGGGTCGTCGAGGTCGTCCAGGTCGTCGTCGCGGCCGTGGCCGAAAGGGCGGCCGTAGCCGTCTCCGTAGCGGTCGTCGTCGCCGTGCGCCCCTCTGGAGCGCGAGCGGCCGGCCTCGGCCTCCTGGGCCGCCGCACGGGCCTCCGCGGCCGCGAGCAGCCGTTCGACCGCGGTCGGCTCATGGACCACGGCGGACCGCACGAAGTCCTCGTCGAAGACCACGGAGGCGAACTCTTCGTCCATACCCCCGCGGTCGCGGTCGTCGTCGGGCTCCCAGCCGTCAGGGAACGGCGTGCCCCCCACGTCCTCCGGCACGGATCCAGAGTAGACCGGGGTGGTCAATTTGGGCAGACGGTAAGGAAATTCATCCGTTCCGCCGACCGGGCGGCTGGGCCGTTCGCGGGAACGGGCCGGCGCCCCGGGGGGCCGCGTGCGGGCTAGCGGCGGATGTGTCCGTCGCCGGTGACGATGTACTTCGTGCTGGTCAGCTCGGGCAGGCCCATCGGGCCCCGGGCGTGCAGCTTCTGCGTGGAGATGCCGATCTCGGCGCCGAAACCGAACTGACCGCCGTCGGTGAACCGGGTCGAGGCGTTGACGGCGACCGTCGTGGAGTCGACCAGCTGGGTGAAGCGGCGTGCCGCCTGCTGGGACGTGGTCACGATCGCCTCGGTGTGTCCGGAGCTCCAGAGCCGGATGTGTTCCACGGCCCGGTCGAGCGAGTCGACGACGGCGGCGGCGATGTCGTACGACAGGTACTCGGTCTCCCAGTCCTCCGTGGTGGCCTCGACGACCGTGGCCCGGCTCTCCTTGGCGTAGGCGAGGACGCGCTCGTCGGCGTGCACCGTGACGCCCGCGTCGGCGAGCGCGTCGAGGGCGCGGGGCAGGAACTCGGGGGCGATGTCCTGGTGGACGAGGAGGGTCTCGGCGGCGTTGCAGACGCTGACGCGGTGGGCCTTGGAGTTGATCAGGATCTCGATCGCCGTGTCGAGGTCGGCGCCCGCGTCGACGTAGACGTGGCAGTTGCCCGTACCGGTCTCGATCACCGGGACGACGGACTCCTCGACGACCGTGCGGATCAGGGAGGCGCCGCCGCGCGGGATGAGCACGTCGACCAGGCCGCGGGCGCGCATCAGCTCACGGACGGAGTCGCGGCTGTCGCCGGGGACGAGCTGGATGGCGTCGGCGGGCAGACCGGCGCCGCCGACGGCGTCGCGCAGGACCCGGACGAGGGCGGCGTTGGACTCGTAGGCGGAGGACGAGCCGCGCAGCAGGACCGCGTTGCCGGACTTCAGGCAGAGGGCGGCCGCGTCCACGGTCACGTTCGGGCGGGCCTCGTAGATGATGCCGACGACGCCGAGGGGGACGCGGACCTGGCGCAGGTCGATGCCGTTGGGGAGGGTGGAGCCGCGGACGACCTCGCCGACCGGGTCGGGCAGCGCGGCCACGTCACGGACGTCGGCGGCGATGGCGCGGATCCGTTCCGGGGTGAGCGTCAGCCGGTCGATGATCGCCTCGCTGGTGCCCGCCGCACGGGCCCGCTCGATGTCCTTGGCGTTGGCCTCGACGACGTCGCTCGTACGGACCTCCAGCGCGTCGGCGATGGCCAGCAGCGCGTCGTCCTTCTCCGCGCGCGGGAGCGGCGCGAGATCGGCGGCTGCGGCCTTGGCGCGGTAGGCGGCCCGAGTGACCGGCGTCATGGAGTCGTACGGAGAGAGCGAGGTCATACAGGAAGGGTAGTGCGCCCGGCGGAGGGGTCCAGCGCGTGGTCCGCACCGCGAGACACCCGTCCGGGGCGCCCGGCGGCAGGCCGGGCCGCCATCCTCCGCGGCGGGGCCCGCGTCGGCGCGTTGTACGGCCGTCTCACGCACCTGGCGGCGTGCCCGGAAGACCGGCCGTCCCCTCGCGCGGACCGTCGCCCGCCGTCGCCCGCACCCTCGGGCTCGACCCGCGCGGGTCCAGCTTCTTCTCGACGCGGGCGGCGCAGGAGGCGCAGGTCGTCCTGCCGATCCGACGAGGCCCGCGTCCGTGCCCGCGGGACGGTCAGTAGGGGTGGACCCCTACGGGTGTCGCCGGGGGCGAGCCGTACCCCTCGGCGATCCGCTGGTGGTAGGTCTGGCGGTCGATGACCTCCAGGCCGACGATCTCCCAGGGCGGCAGCCCGGCCGTCCGGCGGTGCTCGCCCCACAGGCGCAGGGCGACGGCGGCCGCGTCGTGGAGGTCGCGGGCCTCCTCCCAGTAGCGGATCTCGGCGTGGTCGTTGGCGTAGCGGCTGGTCAGCAGGAAGGGGTGGTCGTGGGCGAGCTGTTCCAGGCCGCGCCGCACCTCCTTGAGGGGGGCCTCGGCCCCGGAGACGCTCAGCGTGACGTGCCACAGCCGGGGCAGGTCCTGCGGCTTCTCGGCGCTCTCGCCCTCGTAGGTGTCCGAGGCGGCGACGCTGGTGAGCTTGCGCTCCTCGCCGGGCGCACGGGAGGGACCACCACCGCGGGACGCCGCGGCCCCGGGGCGCACTCGTCTCACGACGGCCTCCTTCGCAACGATTCGAGCTTCGCAACAGGTCGTGCGGAATCTCCCTGGGTCAAAGTTGAGCAGGCTCAGGGGCTTCGCGTGGCGGTTTTACGGAACGTGCACCGCGAGGACCCGTGCTCTGCTCCTTCCACGGGGCCGCTGGTCAGGGGTGCAGGAGGACGAGGTCGTCCCTGTGTACGACCTCTCGTTCGTACGCGGGACCCAGCTCGCGCGCCAGTTCCCGGGTCGAGCGGCCGATCAGCCGGGGGATCTCCTTGGCGTCGAAGTTCACGAGCCCGCGGGCGACCGCCCGGCCCGTGCCGTCACGCAGTTCCACGGGGTCCCCGGCGGTGAAGTCGCCCTCGACGCCGCCGATGCCGGCCGGCAGCAGCGAGGTGCGGCGCTCCACGACCGCGCGGACGGCCCCGTCGTCGAGGATGAGCGCGCCCTGCGGGGTGGAGGCGTGCTGGAGCCACAGCAGCCGGTCGGCGGAACGTCTGCCGGTCGGGTGGAAGTAGGTGCCCGTGTCGCGGCCGCCGAGCGCGTCCGCCGCGTGGACGGCGCTGGTCAGGACCACGGGGATGCCCGCTCCTGTGGCGATGGCGGCGGCCTCGACCTTGGTGACCATGCCGCCGGTGCCCACGCCCGCCTTGCCGGCGCTGCCGATCTCCACGTGCGCGAGGTCCTCGGGTCCCCGGACCTCCGCTATCCGCGACGTGCCCGGCCTGCTGGGGTCCCCGTCGTACACGCCGTCCACGTCCGACAGCAGGACCAGCAGATCCGCCCGTACGAGGTGGGCGACGAGGGCGGCGAGGCGGTCGTTGTCGCCGAAGCGGATCTCGTCCGTGGCGACGGTGTCGTTCTCGTTGACGACGGGCAGCGCGCCCATCGCGAGGAGCTTGTCGAGGGTGCGGGAGGCGTTGCGGTGGTGGGCGCGGCGGCTCATGTCGTCGGAGGTGAGGAGCACCTGGCCGACGCGGATGCCGTAGCGGGCGCAGGAGGCCGTGTAGCGGGCCACGAGGAGGCCCTGGCCGACGCTGGCGGCGGCCTGCTGGCGGGCGAGGTCCTTGGGACGGCGGCGCAGGCCCAGCGGCGCGAGTCCGGCGGCGATGGCGCCGGAGGAGACCAGCACGACCTCGCGCTCTCCCCCGCTGCGGGCCTTGGCGAGGACGTCCACCAGGGCGTCCACCCGGTCCGCGTCGAGGCCGCCGGACGCCGTCGTCAGCGACGAGGAGCCCACCTTGACGACGATCCGGTGCGCTTGCGCCACTGCCTGCCTTGCCGCTGACACGCCTATCCCCAATGCTCCGAACAGCCCGGTGTGTGCACTTCGCAATCTACGGGAGCGGGCGGACCGGACGCGTCCTCATTTCGAGGGGCGGACGGCGCGGGGGTCCGGGGGCGGAGGGCGGTGGCCGGTCGCCGGGGGCCTCGGGGGAAGATGCTCGGGCAGCACTCCAGGGTGCGTGCGGTATGTCCGACTGCCGGTGATTGTTCCCACGGCGGATTGCTCCCCGGCCTCCCTAGGTCATACGGTCAGGGATCGGCCTTCCGCAGGCCGCCCCCCGGAGTCACCCTCCCCCTCTTTGTCCGTCACCCCCTCCGCAGGAGCCCAGCCCGTGCCCTCCGCAGGCCTCCCAACCCGCCGCGTCGCGCAGCTCTCCGCGCTGCTCGCGATGTTCGCGCTCTTCACGGCCCAGATCGTTTCCGCGCTGCTGCCGAACATTCCCGTGTTCGTCGCCGCGAGCGCGGCGGGCCTTCTCCTGGACACGTTCCTGCAGTACCGGGATCCCGGACTGCTCGCACTGCTGGGCAAGATCCGCTTCGACGCGCTGGTGCGCCAGCTGATGCGCGACATGCTGCTCCTGGTGGGGCTGCTGCGCATCGACGGCGTCGACCCGTTGCGCGAGCAGGCACCGCTCGTGGTCGGCCTCCTCCTCTTCTACGCGGTGCACTTCGCCTGCCAGGCCGTCTCGGTGCTCGTGCGCCGCAGCCGGACGCTGCCGATCGTGACCCGCAACATCGACGCCTCCGCGCTGCGCCTGACGGCCTCGCCGCCGCGCATCCTGGCCCGTCGCCAGGCCCACCGGCTGCTGACCTTCTCGCTGCCGGTCACGGCCGGTCTGGTGCTCACCGCGGCCACGCGGGACGCCACCTGGGGCGGCGTCGGCCTCGGCGCCGGTCTCACTCTCCTCGTCGCGGGCACCGGGTACCTGGCGACCTGGCTGCTGCCGAAGAAGCGCGCGAAGAACGAGCAGCAGGTCATGGAGTGGCTGGACGCGTGGCTCGCCGACTACCGGCCGACCACCGCGATGTACTTCTCCGGCGGTACGACGTCGGCGTACCAGGCGAACATGTGGCTCTCCACGCTCGCGCAGCTGGAGAAGCCGCTGATCGTGCTGCGTGAGCGCTTCATGGTCCAGAAGATCGACGCGACGGACGTGCCGATCATCTGCTTCCCGAAGGTCGCCACGATGTTCTCGCTGGAGACCTCGACGCTGAAGATGATGCTGCACCCGGCCAACGCCGCGAAGACCTCCCAGGTGCTGCGCATCCCCACCGTCAAGCACGCCTTCATCAACCACGGCGAGAGCGACAAGCTGTCCTCCTGCAACCCGTACGCGAAGGCGTACGACGAGGTGTGGGTCGCCGGTCCCGCGGCGCGCGAGCGGTACGCGCTCGCCGAGGTCGGCGTCGAGGACAAGGACATCGTCGAGGTCGGGCGCCCGCAGCTGGCGCCGATCCGCCCGTACGCGGGCCCGCCGACCGGCGCGTACACGACCGTCCTGTACGCCCCCACCTGGGAGGGCTGGGACGGCAACCCGGGCAACACGTCCGTGGTGCTGGCCGGCGAGAACATCGTCCGGGGCCTGCTCGCCGACGACAGGGTCCGGCTGCTCTACAAGCCGCACCCGATGACCGGCTCGGTCGACCCGCGCGCGGGTGTGGCGAACGAGCGCATCAAGGCGATGATCCTCGAGGCCAACGCGAAGCGCTCGGGCGCGCGGCCGGGTGCCGAGGCGGCGGCCGAACTCACCCGTCGTGCGGCCGAGTTGGACACGCTGACCTCCACGTCGTTCCGTACCAGCGCGGACGAGATGGAGCGGATGCTGCTGCAGGGCACGCCCAGCGGGGACCGTGCGGCGGCCATCTCCGAGGCGACGCTGGCCTGGGAGAAGGCGTACTGGGCGTCGTTCCCCGAGTGGGAGCACAGGATCATCACCGAGGCGCGGCCCGCGATCTTCGCCTGCTTCAACGCCTCGGACCTGCTGATCAGCGATGTCTCGTCGGTGGTCTCCGACTGGCTGTCCAGCGAGAAGCCGTACTCGGTCGCCAACACGTCCGGGCTGCCGGAGGCGGCGTTCCGCGCGGCCTTCCCGACGGTCTCGGCGGGTGTCGTCCTGACGCCCGGGGCGGATGGTGTCCCCGCCCTCCTCGACGCGGTCCGCAACCCCGAGAAGGACGCGTTCGTCAAGGCCCGCGCCGACCTCAAGGAGCAGCTGCTGGGTCCCTCCGACCCGCCGTCGCTGGTCCGCTTCGACGCCGCGGTGAAGGCGCTCGGCGCCAAGGCCGACGACCGCCGCGCGCGGATGGAGGCGCGCATCGTCAACGACATGCCGTCTCCCCGGGAGGCCGGCGACGAGCTCACCGAGGGCGAGCCGAGCGAGGCGAGCGAGGCGCTCGCCTAGGACGCGCTCACCGCACATGCCGAAGGGCCCCGGAGAGGATCCGGGGCCC
>NZ_JBHVDD010000137.1:0-15296 GCF_042802995.1 Streptomyces sp. NPDC057438 | reverse complement strand
AGACAATCCCCCTCCACCACGATCACGAAGAAGATCATCTCATCCCGTCAGCCAACGTGACAGCGCCCCAGCGGGCTCTGGCCATCGACCGTGAACGGAGCCAGGTCAACCGGAAGGTGCTGTGGGGCCGGGCCCAGGGCTCACGTTACTGCCCGAAATGCCTGGCCGAACGAGGCGGACGGTGGCTGCTGTCGTGGCGCCTGGGCTGGTCCTTCGCCTGCGTACGCCACCACTGCCTGCTGGCCGACAACTGCCCGGCCTGCCTGCACCGCCTCCGGGAACGCCGATACGTGTGGTCCGCGCCGGTGGATCCGGGCCACTGCTCAGCTCCGGCTCCGGGCGTCAACGCCGGACGCGGTACGGCACGCCGCGCCGCGGATCTGACCGCGGTCGACCCCATGCCGCTGGCGGCAGACCACCCCGCACTGCGAGCGGCGGCCCTGGTGCAGCAGGTGATCGAGCGCGACCACGCCGACTTCGGACTCTACGCCGACGATCCCCAGCAGGCCCGGGCCGTTCTGTCCGACCTGCGCACCCTCGCCGCACGAGCCCTGGCCTACACCACCCGCGATCAGCTCGCCGCACGGATCCCCGAAGACCTGATGACCGCCTACGACCACGCACGAACCCAGCCACGCCGAAACCCGCACAACCCACCACGCCGCCGGTCCGCACGCCCCGGCTTCATGGCACCACCGCATGCCGCGGAAGCGGCGGTCGGTCTCACCCCATGCAGATCCTGCAGCAGCCGACAGTCCAGCAGGCAGGACAGGCGCTGCGTTTCCTCGCCGCGGTCCGTAGCGACGGAGCCCCATCGCTCACGCCCAACGAATTCGCACAACGCGGCAACGGCATCACCCGGCTTCTGAGCGCGGCCCAACTGGCTGCGATGGGGCCGGCACTGAACGCCAGCAGTCAGTTGCGCTACCGCACCGCCACCCCTTTCCCACGCCTCCCACGGCACACGCCAGAACAGATCCGGGCACGGGCCCGATCCGTCCCCGCCCAGTTCTGGACCGAGCCCGCCCTGCGCCTCTCGTCCCGGCACAGCCCACGCGCCGGTGTCCTGCGCCCCGGACTGGCCGGCCTGCTGCTGATGGCAGGGACCCAGACGAAACCGGCCGTCCTCGTCCAGCTCCTCGGCTCGGCCACCAGCGCCAAGTCCATGAGCTACGTCCTGACGAGACTCGGCGCCGACCCTTCCTGGCCCGACATCCAGACCCTGATCGCCCGCCTCGCCGACCACCTGGACGACCACCCCGCACCGATCGACTACGAGCGGCGCCGACACCTCGACTACACCGGCCTTCTCCCGGCGCGGGCCTGGCGCGACATCTGCCGCCGCTGCGATACCGAACCCGGCAAGAAGGAACGCCATCTGATCGCGCAGAGCCGACTGTTCGAACAGCTCAGCGGCATGCCGGCCGACCAGGCACAGACCGGGTTCGCCACGCGCACACCCATGGACCGCACTCGCCTCGCCCTGTTCACCGCAACCCTCACCCCTGAGCAGGCCGCAGCACTCGACACGGCGGGAGCCGACTTCCTGGCCCGCCATCACATCCCCGACGAACCGGTCAGCTGGCAGCCACCCTGTTCGCTCTACGACGGCCTGCGGCTGCCCGGCGTCGACCCCGCGGCCTTCGACATCCACCAGCTCCATCAGCTGCTCCGCGCAGTTCCATACCCGGCGTTGAGTGAGATCGCCGACCGCCTCGACATCAGCCTCGACGCCGCCCGCCACCTCCTGGAACTCCACCCTGCTCCCCGCCCGCCCGCCGCCCGGGGAACCTGGACCAGCGCCCACGGCGCACTGCGCGCCGATTTACGAGACCGGCTACCCGAAGCGGAGTTCCGACGCCTGTACGCCACCATGTCCCTGGACGGCATCGCCGAACAGCACGGCGCCGGCCGCCACCTCATCGCTGCCCTGGCCGACGACTACGGCATCCGACGCCGTCCCCCCACCGAACGTCTGCGCCGCGAGATCGACCCGGCCTGGCTCTACGACCAGTACGTCCTCAACCGCCGCACCATCGGTGAACTGGCCGCACAGGTCGGCATGAGCGAGAACGGACTCCGTGCCAGGGCACGGTCCTACGGCATTCCCATCCGCCGCAAAGGCGGCCCCAGCCACGTCAAAGCCCTCCGCGCCGCCAACGAAGTCGACACAGCCCCCGAACTCCTGCGCCCCGCCCTCACCAGCCCCCAGGCCCGTCAATGGCTGATCCGGTTCGCGGCAGCCGCCCGCTACCCCACCCTCCGGGACGCCGCAGACGACCTCGGAATCAACCCCGCAACCCTCTATTCCCAGGTCCGGCGCCTGACAAGAGACCTGGGAGGCCCGCTGCTGACACGCGCATACCGGGACCACCCCATGCGCCTGACCGCGCTCGGTGCCGCAGTGGTTGACGCCATCGCTGAACTCAATGCACAAGACTGATCGTTGGGCATCGGGCCGCACATGGCCTTCGTGTGGAACATGGCAGCGTCCGAGGGCAGTCTGGGGAAGCGCCCTGCCTTGGAATGCTTGGGGGGCGGGTCCGGCGTAGGAGGTGAGGCGGGTGGCGCTGGGGAAGCTGGTGCCGTTGTCTACGGTGACAGCAGTTGATGGCTGTTACCGGACCGGCGGCGTGCTTCCGGGCGCGCTATGGGCTGTCTGTACGGACGTGTTCGCCGGGTACAGATTCCTACTGCGGTCGGCGAGCAACAGCCGCGGCGAACGAGCTCCGACCTGGACCTGTCCGTACCGGACAGTGCCGCCCTCGACGGGCGAGCCGAGGGCGGCTTCCCGCTACCGGGGCAACGGTACGACGGCCGCGTCCTTGCGCCGGGCGGTCAGGAAGAGGCCCGCCGCGACGACGGCCGAGGCCAGGCCGAGCAGGCCGACGGCGGCGGCCAGGGTGCCGAGGGCGGACGCGGCCGCGATCAGCATCAGCGGGCAGATGAACTGGCCGATGAAGAAGGACGCGGTCCACAGGCCGGTGCCACGGCCGCGGTCGGCGAAGTCCAGCTTGGACATGGCGATGGTGAGCAGGGAAGGCAGCAGAAGACCGGTGCCGAGGCAGTTGAGTACGGCGCCGGCGATCAGCAGCGGAACGCTGCCCGCGAGCCACATCACCGCGAACCCGGCCGCGCACAGGGCGAAGACAAGTGGCAGCCGGGGTCCCGGCGCCCCGCGCAGCTTGGCGAAGATGATCGCGCCGGCCACGGTGGCGGCACTGGCGATGGCTGTGGCAGGCCCGATCACGCTGGTCGCCGTCACGCCGAGATCGTCCAGCAGGTAGGCCATCTCCACCGGGACGGTGTAGAAGACGAGGGCCCCGAACACGGTGAGTCCGCAGATCCCGGCCAGCCGCCGGAAGGGGAACGGGCGCTTCGGGGCGACCGCAGTGTCCGTGGTGACCGTGGCGTCCGTGCTCACCCCGTCCTCGGCAGCGGCGGCGGCGCCGGTGGACGTCGTCGGCTTCGGCAGCCCGATGGCCATCAGGGGGGCGATGAGCAGGCTGACGGCGTAGATCCAGAACGGGGTGCGCCAGCCGGCCGACCCCGCGGCGCCGCCGATGACGAAGAAGGCGGTCGCGGAGGCGGAGGCGCACATGGTCTGGATGGCGAGGTAGCGGTCCCGCTCCCGGCCGCTGTAGTAGTCGCCGATCAGCGTGGTGCAGCAGGTCATGATGGCGGCCTCGGCGACACCGACCAGGGCGCGGCTGGCCACGATGGCGCCCAGCGACTCCAGCCACAGCGGGGCGGTGCCGAAGACCGCGTACAGAACGGTGGCGACGATCAGCAGACGCTTGCGGCCGAGCCGGTCGACGATGACGCCCGCGAAGGGGGCCAGCAGGCCCAGCGCAAGGGCCGGGATGGTGAGGGCCATGGGGACCAGGGCGGTCGCGCCCGGAACGTGGGCGAAGTGGTCCTGCATCGTGGGCAGCACGGGGGCGATCAGGACGGCCCCGAGGATCGGCAGACAGCTGCCGGCCATGAGGAGAACGACGCGCAGCCGGTGCGCGGCACCGGACGTCGGAAGGGTCGCGCCCGACGGCGGCACCGGCTCCGCGTGAGCGGGAGGGGACGGCGGGGACGATGGAGGTGGCACGGAAGGGGGCATGCGGGAACTCCATGTGGCGAGGCGAGGGAGGGGCGGGCACGCCACCGGGGAACAGACACCCCGGGAAGGGGGAGCGTGCGGAGGAACTGGGGTCGACTATGGGTGAGCGGCCCGGCCCTGCCTAGCCTCTGTCCGATCGATCTGCCGGATCGCGGTCATCCTTGCCGTGGATGGTCTCCGCGACCCGCGCCGCCGTCTCCCGCAGCCAGATGTGCGCCGCGTCGTGCGTGTGGACCGGGTGCCACCACAGGGCTTCCCGGAGCGGCACGGCGTCGTAGGGCGGTTCCATGACCCGTACGGGGACGAGTCCGTCCAGCCGGTCGGCGAGATGCCCCTGGATCAGGGCGACCCGGCGGGTGCCCGCGACCAGGAGGGGCATCAACTGGAAGCTGTCGACGGAGACTTCGACGTGCGGCTCGATACCGAGCATGCCGATCTGGCGGGCGGCGGGTGCGTCGTACGTGCGCTGGTACGTCACCCACGGCAGCCGGGCCAGGTCGTCGAGGGTGAGCCGCTCGCCGACCTCGGGGTTGTCGTCGGCGACGAGGTAGACCCAGCGGTCCCGGTAGAGCTCCACGGCGGGAAAGTCGCCGATGATGCCGTGCGGCAGCAGCAGCCCGTCGGCGGTGCTCAGCAGCGCCCCGGTGTTCTCGGTGATGTCCGTCGGGGACTGTCTGAAGCGCAGCCGGACCCCCGGCGCCTCGTTGTGGACGACGCGGGCGAGGTCGGCGCCGAAGACGGCCACCGCGTAGTCGGAGGCGAGCAGGGTGAACTCGTGCTCCTCATGGGCGGGGTCGAACACCGCCTGGCTGGTGAAGACGCGTTCGAGCAGGTCGCAGGCGGTGACGGTGCGGTCGAGGAGGGCCAGGCCGAGGGCGGTCAGTTCGTAGCGTCCGCCGACCCGGGAGAGCAAGTCGTCGTCGAAGTGGCGGCGCAGCCGAGCCAGGGCGGCGCTCATCGCGGGCTGGCTGAGGCCGATGCGTCGGCCGGCTCTGGTGACGTTGCGCTCCTCCAGGAGGGCGCGCAGGGCGACGACGAGGTTGAGATCCAGGCTGGCCAGGTTCACGCGAAATCCCTGTACGGAGTAGGAAAGCAGGAGACTGACAACCGGGTATTCGCCGCCCGGATCCCGATCATCCAGAGAATCGATTTCCCCGATCGCAATTTACGGGCCAGATTGGTGTCACCGCAATCGGGAGGACATCTCCGTGAAATCCGCAGCCGCGTCGGCGCCCCTCTTCGCCGGCCCGTTCGCCATCGGCACTCTCTCCGCTCCGGGCGGCACCGCGTTCCCCGGCCTCGTGGTGCCGGACGGCCGCGTGCTCGACCTGAGTATGGCACTGGCCGAACCCGCCCTGACCACCCTCGCGCTCCTGGAGCGCTGGGACGAGGAACTGCCGCGCCTGCACGGCCTCGCGGGCGATCCGGCCGGTGACTGGCTGCCGCTGGACGACCTGTCCGTGCACGCGCCCGCCGAGCCCCGGCAGATCTTCCAGTCCGGCGCCAACTACCGGCAGCACGTGATCGACCTGGAGGTCGCGCACCGCGCCCAGGACGACCCGCGCACCGTCGAGGAGGCCCGCGCCGAGATCGCGGCGATCATGGACAAGCGGGCCGCCGAGGACCTCCCGTACGTCTTCATCGGCCTGCCGACCACGATCGCAGGCCCCTACGACGACGTCGTACTGCCCTCCTGGGCCAAGAAGCCCGACTGGGAGCTGGAGCTGGCAGCGGTGATCTCCCGCCCCGCCTACCGGGTCACGGTGGAAGAGGCCCTCGAACACGTCGCGGGCTACACGATCGCCAACGATCTCACCGACCGGGCCGCCGTCTTCCGCCGGGACATGCCCGCCATCGGCACCGACTGGCTGCGCTGCAAGAACGCTCCCGGCTTCACCCCGCTCGGCCCCTGGATCGTTCCGGCAGGGTCCATCGCCGACCCGTCCGACCTGCGGGTCACCCTGAAGCTCAACGGCGACACCATGCAGGACGAGTCCACCAAGGACATGATCTTCGGCGTGGCACGGTTGGTCTCGTACATTTCCCAGACCGCCCAACTCCTCCCCGGCGACCTGGTGTTGACCGGCAGCCCGGCCGGGAACGGCATTCACTGGGGCCGGCTGCTGCGCGACGGCGACGTGATGGACGGATCCGTCACGGGGCTCGGTGCCCAGCGCACCCAATGTGTCGCGGAGGAGGCGCCGTGAGCGACCGCACCGCCGTGCCCGATCCGAAGGACCCCGAGGGCGCGATCGCCGAGGCCGCCAAGGCGTACTCGAACTGGGGCCGCTGGGGCGCGGACGACGTCCTCGGCACCCTCAACTTCCTGGACGCCGAGAAGCGCCGCGAGGGCGCGGCCCTCGTCCGCGACGGCGCCAGCTTCTCGCTCTCCCAGCGCTTCGACATGGACGGCCCGCAGAAGGGCTGGCGGCGGCGTACGAATCCGGTGCACACCATGCTCGACACCGGCACCGACGCGGCCCTGGGCAACCAGGGCTTCCCGCACGGCATCGGCGGCGCCGACGACGTGATCGCGATGCCGCTGCAGTGCTCCACCCAGTGGGACGGCCTCGGCCACATCTTCGACCACGGCAAGGCGTGGAACGGGCGGGCCGCCGAGAAGGTCGTCACCTCCAGCGGCGACCTCGTCACCGGCATCGAGCACATGGCGCCGTACGTGGCCGGGCGGGGCGTCCTCCTCGATGTGGGCCTGGTCGTCGGCCAGGGCGGCGAACTGCCCGACGGCTTCGCCATCACCGAGGAGCACCTGACCGCCACCGCCGAGGCGCACGGCGTCACCGTCGGCCGCGGCGACCTCGTCCTCGTCCGCACCGGACGGCTGGCCCGCGCCAGGCGCGACGGCTGGGGCGAGTACGCGGGCGGTCCCGCGCCCGGGCTGAGTTTCACCACCGCCGGCTGGCTGCACCGCAGCGAGATCGCCGGGATCGCCACCGACACCTGGGGCTTCGAGGTCCGGCCCAACGAGTTCGACCACGCCTTCCAGCCGCTGCACCAGGTCGCCATCCCCAACATCGGCCTGCTCATAGGCGAGATGTGGGACCTCGACGCCCTGGCCGAGCACTGCGCGGCCGACGGACGGTACGAGTTCTGGCTCACCGCCGCTCCGCTGCCCATCACCGGGGCCGTCGGTTCCCCCGTGAACCCGATCGCCGTCAAGTAACGCTCCGTACCAGCGGGGTGCGCTGCGCCCCGGCAACCCCGACAGCCCTGACAGTCCGGCCCATCCGGCCCGCACCACCACCCCTGCCGCTCGATGTCGCGCGGCCCCATCGCAGGGAGACCCCATGACCGACCCCCGCCCCCGCACCGTCCTCGTCATCGGCGGCGGCGCCTCCGGCAACGCCGTGACCGTGCTGCTGCGGCGGGCGGGCATCACCGTGGACCTGATCGAGGCCAAGCCCGACTGGAACGTCCTCGGCTCCGGCATCACCCTCCAGGGCAACGCGCTGCGCGTGCTGCGCGAGCTGGGCGTGTGGGACAAGGTCCGGGAGAGCGGCTACGCCTTCGACTCGGTGGGCCTGGCCACGCCCGACGGTCACGTGTTCCACGTCCATCACGACATCCGTTCCGGCGGCGTGGACCTGCCCGCGACCATCGGCATGCAGCGGCCCCGACTCCAGGAGATCCTGTGCGAGGCGGTCCTGGCCAGTGGTGCGACGGTCCGCCTCGGCACCACCGCCGACGAACTGGTCCAGGACGCGTCCGGCGTCACCGTCCGGTTCAGCGACGGCACCGAGGGCCGCTACGACCTCGTCATCGCCGCCGACGGTCTCAACTCCCTGACCCGCGCGATGATCGGCATCAGTGAGAAGCCCGAGCCGACCGGCATGGCCATCTGGCGCGTCGCCGCACCCCGCCCGGCGAGCGTGGAGCGCACGGACCTGGCCTACGGAGGGCCCTGCTACATCGCCGGCTACTGCCCCACCAGCGAGAACACCATCTACGCCTATCTCGTCGAGGCCAACCGCGACCGCGCCTCCATCGACCCGGCCTCGTACGCGGACGAGATGCGGCGCCTGGCAGCCCCGTACGGCGGCGCCTGGCCCGAGATCGCCGCGAGCATCACCGACCCCGCCAAGGTCAACTACACCTGGTTCGACCGGCTACTCGTCGAGGGGCCCTGGCACCGCGGCCGGGTCGTGCTGATCGGCGACGCCGCCCATGCCTGCCCGCCCACCCTCGCGCAGGGCGCGGCCATGTCGCTGGAGGACGCCTCCGTACTGGCCGAGCTGCTGAGCGCGGAGGAGTCGTGGGACTCCGCCGGCTCCCTCGACGACCTGCTGACCCGCTACCACGAGCGCCGCATCGACCGTGTCCGCATGGTCGTCGAGGCCTCGATGCAGCTCGGCCAGTGGCAGCTGGACGGCGTCCGCGACGCCGACGTGCCCGGCCTGATCGGCCGCACGATGTCCGTCCTGAAGGAGACCCCGTGACGACCCCGGACGCCCTGCCCACCCCGGCCACCCCCACCATCGACGTCCACGCGCACGTCCTGCTTCCCGAGGTCGAGAAGGCCGTCGCCGGACACCCCGGGCTGGACGCCGCCCGCGCTCTCGACGCCCGCCGCAACGGCCCCGAGGCGCTCGCCGTCAGCGGCCCGATGGTCCGCGACCGCATCCCCCGACTGACCGACGTCAAGGCCCGGCTCACCGCGATGGACGCCTCCGGCGTCGACATCCAGCTGGTCTCGCCGTCCCCGTCGCACTACCACTACTGGGCCGACGAGGACCTCGCCCGCACGGTGTGGGAACTGGCCAACACCGGCACCGCCGCCCATGTCGCCCAGGCCCCCGACCGGCTGCACGGACTGGGCCTCGTCCCGCTCCAGCACCCGGACCTCGCCGTCGAGGCCCTCGACCACGCCCTCGGCCTGGGCCTGCGCGGAGTGGAGATCTCCAGCCACGCACCCGGGCGCGAGCTTTCGGACCCGGCGTACGACACGTTCTGGGCACTCGCCGAGACGACCGGGGCGGTGCTCTTCCTGCACCCGTTCGGCTGCACGCTCGACGAGCGCCTGAACCGCTGGTACCTGTCCAACACGGTCGGCCAGCCCACCGAGAACGCCGTCGCGCTCTCCCACCTCATCTTCTCCGGCGTACTGGACCGCTACCCCGGCCTGAAGGTGATCGCCGCGCACGGCGGCGGCTACCTGCCCACCCACATCGGCCGCTCCGACCACGCCTGGCGGGCCAGACCGGACACGCGGGGCTGCGCGTCCGAGCCGAGCAGCTACCTCAGGCGGCTGTACTTCGACTCGCTCGTCCACGACCCGCACGTCCTGCGCGAGTTGATCCGGGTGGCCGGCCCCGACCGGGTCCTGCTCGGCTCGGACTTCCCCTTCGACATGGGCACCGAGGACCCGGTCGGCGCGCTGCGCGCCGCCACGGACCTGCCCGACCCCCACTTCCACGCCGTACGCGGCGGCAACGCGGCAGCGCTGCTGCGCCTCTCCTGAGGAGCCCCGACATGACGAACGCCCAGCCCAACCGCCTGCTCACCCACCTGCGGCACGTCGACCTCGCCGTGCCCGACTACGACAAGCAGCTCGACTTCTACGCCGGGGTCTGGGGCCTGACCAAGGTCGCCGAGGACGAGGGCATCTCCTTCCTGGCCGCCGAGGGCAGCCCCGAGAGTTACGTCGTACGGCTCCGCAAGGCGGACGAGAAGCGGCTCGACCTCGTGTCGTACGGCGCCGGGTCGGCCGCCGACGTGGACACGCTCGCCGAGCAACTCCTCGAGGACGGCGTGCGGTTGGTCTCGCAGCCGGGCAAGGTCGACACCCCCGGCGGCGGCTACGGCTTCCGCTTCTTCGACGGCGACGGCCGCACCATCGAGGTCTCGGCGGAGGTCGAGGCCCGGCGGCACCGGCGTGTCGAGGAGAAGGAGGCGATCCCGGTCCGCCTCTCGCACGTCGTCCTCAACTCCCCCGACCTGGACGCCACCCGCGCCTGGTACGAGCGCCACCTCGGCTTCCGGCTGTCCGACACGCTCGGCTCCCCGCACATGGGCGACGTCATGCACTTCATGCGGATCAGCAACCAGCACCACTCGATGGCCATCGCCAAGGGCCCGCACACCTCCCTGCACCACGTCTCGTTCGAGATGCGCGGCCTGGACGAGTACATGCGCGGCTCGGGCCGCGTGATGCGCTCCGGCGCCCGCAAGCTCTGGGGCCCGGGCCGCCACCTGGCCGGCGACAACACCTTCACGTACTTCCTCGACCCGCACGGCAACACCGTCGAGTACACGACGGAGCTGGAGGAGCTCGACGAGGACACCTGGCATCCGCACGTCTACGACTTCTCCCAGCCCGAGGTCTCCGACCAGTGGGGCACGGCGAACGCGATGAACGAGCTGATCGTCAAGGAGTCCTTCAACGACGTCGACCGCGGCGTCTTCGTCGCCCCGCCGGTCTGATCCCCCTCGACTCCGGGGGCGCGGAAAGTCCATGCCTGACTCCCCCCGCGCCCCCGGTCCCCTCCTACGCCGCACCCCAGGACCGCCATGCGCTTCGCCACGTACGAACACCAGGGCCGCCACAGCGTCGCCACCGTCGCGGACGACGGCACCCTCCACCCCCTCCCCGACCGCACCTCGCTGCTCGACCTGCTCCGGGCGGGCCCCGCGGCCCTGCGCGAGGCGGGCAGCGCCACGCTGGACGCGCCGGGCGGCCCGCATGTCTCGCAGGTACGGCTGCTGCCGCCTCTCCAGCCGCCGTCCATACGGGACTTCGTCACCTTCGAGGAGCACGTCGAGGGCATGCGGCGCGGCATCGACAAGGCGGCCGGGGTCCCCGACGCCTGGTACGACGCGCCGACCTTCTACTTCACCAATCCGTACGCCGTCATCGGCGCGCACGACGACGTGCCCGTGCCGCCCGGCTCCTCGGTCCTGGACTACGAACTCGAAGTCGCCGCCGTCATCGGCCGCGAGGGCCGCGACCTGACACCCGAGCAGGCCCGCGACCACATCATCGGCTACACGATCTTCAACGACTGGTCCGCCCGCGACCTTCAAGCCGCCGAGATGAGGGTCGGGCTCGGCCCCTGCAAGGGCAAGGACACCGCCACCACCCTCGGCCCGTACCTCGTCACCGCCGACGAGCTGGAGCCGTACCGGGACACCGACGGTTTCCTGCGGCTGGCGCTGACCGCCTCGGTCAACGGCGAAGTCGTCGGCGAGGACCTGCTGTCCAACATGAGCTGGACCTTCGAGGACATGGTCGCCTACGCCTCGCGCGGCACGTATGTCCGTCCCGGCGATGTGCTCGGCTCCGGCACCTGCGGCAACGGCGGCTGCCTGGCCGAGCTGTGGGGCGTACGCGGCCGGCAGGACCCGCCACCGCTGAAGATCGGCGACACCGTCACCCTCACCGTCGAGGGCATCGGCACCGTCTCCAACACCGTCGTGCCCGGCGCTGAACCGGTACCGGTTCCCCGTGCCGGCAAGCGCCCACGCCTGCGCCCGTGAACGGCGGGGCCGCGAACAGGCTGGACGGCAAGGTCGTCGTCGTCACCGGAGCCGCGCGCGGACAGGGCGCGGCCGAGGCCGAGGCGCTGACCCGGGCGGGGGCGGTGGTCGTCGCCACCGATGTGACCGAGGCTCCGGGGTGTCTGCGCCTGGACGTCACCGAGGCGAAGGAGTGGGCGGCGCTCGCCGAAGGGCTTCGCTGCCATTACGGAGAGGTCCACGGCCTGGTCAACAACGCCGGCATCACCTGGCGCGCGCGGCTCCACGAGGTCACGCCCGAGGACTTCGCCCGCGTCCACGCGGTCAACGTCACCGGCCCGCTGCTGGGCATCCAGCACCTGGCTCCGCTGATGCCGCAGGGCTCGTCGATCGTCAACGTGGGCTCCGCCGCCGGGCTTACCGGGCACTATCCGGTCGCGTACACGGCCAGTAAATGGGCGCTGCGCGGCCTGTCGAAGACCGCCTGTGTCGAGCTGGGCCCACGGGGCATCCGCGTGAACACCGTCCATCCCGGCTTCATCGAGACCGAGATGACCGCCTCCGCCGCACCCGCCTTTCGCAAGGCGAACATCCGCGAGACACCGCTGGCCCGCACCGGCACCGTCGACGAGGTCACCCCGCTGGTGGTCTTCCTCCTCTCCGACGACGCGTCCTTCATCACCGGCGCCGAGATCCCCGTCGACGGCGGCTTCACCGCACACGGCGGCGCCAAGTCCGTCTCCGACGCCCTCCGACTGACCTCTGGCTGAAAGGACCCATACGTGAACAAGGTGAGCGCGAGCGCCGCCGCGGCGGTCGCCGACATCCCCGACGGGGCCTCGCTGGCAGTCGGCGGCTTCGGCCTGTCCGGCATACCGGCCACCCTCATCGACGCCCTGCACGCCCAGGGCGCCACCGGCCTGGAGGTCGTCTCCAACAACTGCGGTGTCGACGGCCAGGGACTGGGCGTTCTCCTCGCCGAGGGCCGCATCAGCCGCGTGACGGGCAGCTACGTCGGGGAGAACAAGGAGTTCGCCCGCCAGTACCTCAGCGGTGAACTGGAGGTCGAACTCGTCCCGCAGGGCACCCTCGCCGAACGGCTGCGAGCCGGTGGCGCCGGCATCCCGGCCTTCTACACCCCGGCGGGCGTGGGCACACCGGTCGCCGACGGCGGTCTGCCCTGGCGCTACGCGCCCGACGGCAGCATCGCCGTCGCCTCCCCGGCGAAGGAGTCCCGCGCCTTCGGCGGTCGCGACCACGTCCTCGAACACGGCATCACCACCGACTACGCCCTCGTCCGCGCCTGGCGCGGCGACACCCACGGCAACCTGGTCTTCAACAAGGCCGCCGCCAACTTCAACCCGCTGGCCGCCATGGCGGGCCGGATCACCATCGCCGAGGTCGAGGAACTCGTCGAGCCCGGCGCCCTCGGCCCCGACACGATCCATGTCCCCGGCATCTTCGTCCAGCGGGTCGTGGCCCTCACCCCCGCCCAGGCCGCCGACAAGCGGATAGAACACCGCCGGATCTCCGCGCCTTCGACGTCTCCGGCGTCTTCGACTTCTTCGACACGAGGGGCCGTACGCGCATGAGCTGGACCCGCGACCAGATGGCCGCCCGCGCCGCCGCCGAGCTGACCGACGGCAGTTACGTCAATCTCGGCATCGGCCTGCCCACCCTCGTCCCCGGCCACGTCCCACCCGGAGTGCATGTCGTCCTGCACTCCGAGAACGGCATCCTCGGCACCGGTCCGTACCCCCGTGAGCACGAGGTCGACCCCGACCTCATCAACGCGGGCAAGGAGACCGTCACCGTCCTCCCGGGCGCCTCCTTCTTCGACTCCGCGCTCTCCTTCGGCATGATCCGCGGCGGCCACATCGACACTGCCGTCCTCGGCGCCATGCAGGTCTCCGCCACCGGCGACCTCGCCAACTGGATGATCCCCGGCAAGATGGTCAAGGGCATGGGCGGCGCGATGGACCTCGTCCACGGCGCCCGCCGCGTCATCGTCCTCATGGACCACACCGCCAAGGACGGCAGCCCCAAGATCCTCGACGAGTGCACCCTGCCCCTCACCGGCAAGGCCTGCGTCCACCGCGTCATCACCGACCTGGGCGTCATCGACGTGACGGACGACGGCCTGCTCCTCGTCGAGACCGCCCCCGGCGTCACGACCGAGGCCATCACGGCGGCCACGGCAGCGAAGCTGCACACCGCCACCTGAGCCACGCCGACCTGGCCGCAGGCGTGTGGCACCTTTCGCTCGTATTCCGGTCCCACGCCTTGTTCAGGTGATGGCCGGGGATGTGGAGCGTGCGGTCGCGATCAGCCTCGCGGCGGGACCAGTCCCTGCCGTACGGCGAACAGCGCGGCCTGGGTGCGCGAGGTGAGCCGGAGTTTGCGCAGTACGTTGCTCACGTGGGTGCGGGCGGTGCGCTCGCTGATCACCAGCTCGTCGGCGATCTGCTGGTTCGACCGGCCTTCCGCCACGAGGACGAGGACATCGCGTTCCCGGCCGGTGAGGGCGGCGAGCCCGGTCGGCGGCGAGACGATCTCCTGGGTGAGTCCCCTGGCGACCGCGGGGTCGAGGAAGACCTCGCCGCGGACTGCCGCGCGGATGGCGGAGACCACCTCACCCGCCTCGGCGTCCTTGAGTAGGTAGCCGGCGGCGCCTTGCGCGAGCGCGGCGTGGACCCTTTCCATCTCGCCGAAGCTGGTGAGTACCACGACCCGGACTCCGGGGTGCCGCTGCGTGATGGTGCCGATCGCGGTCGCCCCGTCCATCTTCGGCATGAGCAGGTCGATCAGCACCACGTCCGGCAGTTCGTGGTGCACCGTCATCGCGTCCAGCCTGGTGAGCGCCTCCTGCCCGTCGGCGGCCTCCCCGGCGACCTCCATGTCGTCCAGGACCTCGAGATAGGCGCGGATTCCGCGGCGTACGACGGCGTGGTCGTCGACGATCAGGACCCGGATCGTGCGGTGTCCGGCGTCTCGGGGATCAGCACCGCCGACGGGGTGGGCCGAGGGCTGTTCGGATCCGCGGGCGGCGACTCCGCCACCCGTACGGGGAGGGGTATGACGACCCACACGGCCGTACCCCTCCGCCCGGATCTGATCCTCATGGTGTCGCCCCATCGCTCCGCCCTTTCCCGCATGGTCGTCAGTCCGTAGCCGTGGTCCCAGGTCGCGTCGGCCGTCCGGCTGTCCTCCCCGTCCGGCGCGGCCCCGCGCCCGTCGGCTGCCGGGAGTCCGCGACCGTCGTCACGGACGGTCGCGGTCAGGGTGTGGTCGCGTACGCCGAGGCGGATGGTGACAGCGGTGGCCTCCGCGTGCTTGACCACGTTGTGGATGGCCTCCGCGACGATCCGGTACATGTCCTCGGTGAGGGGCGCGTCGACCGCGTCCAGTCCCTCTCCGCACAACAGCCGGATCATGAGGCCCGTCCGGTTCTCGGTGCTTTTGACGAGTGTGGTCACCGCGTCCTGAAGGCCGAGCCGGGTCGAGGAGGACGGACGCAGTTCGTGCACCATCGCTCGGAGGTCGGCGAGGACGGTCTGCGACAGGGCCCCGATCTCCTCTGCGAAGCCCCGGACGGATTCGGCGGGCACCGGTCCACCCCGCGCGCTCAGCACTCCGACGGCGTTGGCCGGCGCTGTCACGTTGGCTGACGGGACGAGATGATCTTCTTCGTGATCGTGGTGGAGGGGGATTGTCC
>NZ_JBHVDD010000136.1:0-15341 GCF_042802995.1 Streptomyces sp. NPDC057438 | reverse complement strand
CCTGACCCTCCAGGGCCCGGCGTTCCCGCTGAACGCCGCTCTCGTCCCGTCGCGACGGCTGCGGCTGCCGCGACGGCTGCGGCTGCGGCTGCGGCTGCGGCTCACCCGACCTCGTAGCTGATCACGGCTGTTGGAGCCGAGGTCGCACCACCGGAGCACATCGGGACGCATCACGAGAACGTCGTGGCCCTGTCTGATACCCCCCTGATTGGTAACTCATGAACATCGTTTTGTGGATTCTGGCCGGCCTGCTCGCCGTGATCTTCCTGGGCGCCGGCGGCGCGAAGCTGGCCCAGCCGAAGGAGAAGCTCGTCGCCTCGCCGAACATGGCGTGGGCCGAGGACTTCTCTCCGGGCATGCTCAAGTCGATCGGCGCCCTGGAGGTACTGGCCGCGATCGGGTTGATCCTGCCCGCCGCGCTGGACATCATCCCCGTCCTGGTGCCGCTGGCCGCCATCGGTCTCGTGCTGGTGATGGCCGGGGCGGCGATAACCCACGCCAGACGCAAGGAGTCCACCGCGATCGTGCCGAACCTCGTGCTGATCGTATTGGCCGGTGCGGTGGCATGGGGCCGCTTCGGCCCGTACTCCTTCGCCTGATCGCCACAGCGTCCGTACAGGAGCGCGCGCACTGCCCGCCATCACCGTCGAGGACGTCCTCGGCCTGCGCCGGCTGCCGACGCTCGCCCCTGTCAGGGCCAGGATCCCCGCTGGCACCGGTGAGCCTGGGAACGCACCGGATCGCGGGTTGACCGAGGGTGTCGCACACCGTGCTGAACACGATGACGGCTTGTGCGGCTCCGCACCCGGCCGGAGGGGGCGCCGAGGCCGCGGTGGCGCGCGGGCGGGCGGGGGCGTCGTGGAGCCGGCCGAGTACCGAGAACCTCGCAGTCGGTCCGCGTCCAGGAACGTCAGCGAACTGGCTGAACGCGGACATCGCCTACGGCCCCCTCAAGGGCATGGCTCCGCACAAGTGCCGATCACACTGGGCCGGACTTCGCCGGGATCGTCGAGGCCGTCGGTGAAGGCATCAGCGAGGTGGAGGTCGGCTGCCGGCCGTCTTCGGGGCCGCACCGGCGGCCCCGGAGACAGGTTACGGCCCAGGCCGCACCGACGTCGTGCACCGGCCGTGCCCCGAGATCCTTGGGCGCGCGGCGAGGTCGCCCCGCAAGTCGCCTGAACGGCCCATCCCCCTTCATCACTCCTTCTCCTTTCGAGCCGGGCACCAGGGAGCAACCATGACCGAACAGTTGACGGGTGAACGCACACTGACCCGCATCACCACCAAGCAGCAGCTGGGCCCCGACGCGCAGGTCGACGACAAGGCACTCCTCTTCGTGCCGACCGACCCGGCCCTGACCGACCCCTTCCTCGCCCTGGTCGAGGACTGGTTCTCCACCCCCGGCTTCGAGTGGCACCCCCACCGCGGCCTGGAGACCGTCACCACCGTCGTGGACGGCGTCCTGGAACACGGCGACAACCTCGGCCACACCGGGGCGCTGCAGGCGGGTGAGGTGCAGTGGATGACCGCCGGGCGCGGCATCATCCACCGTGAGCTCGCCTACCGCGACGAGCACGCACACGTGCTGCAGATGTGGCTCAATCTGCCCGCCGAGAAGAAGCTGACGCCGTCGCGCTACCAGGACCTGACCAAGGCCGCCATGCCACGCGTGCACGCGCCGGGTGTGACGATCGACGTGCACGCCGGCACCGTCGGCGGCGTCACCGGCGCGACCGACACCCATCACCCGGTGCAGGGCGTCGTCGCCACGCTTGACCCCGATGCCATCTACGACCTGCAAGTCCCCGCCGAACACCGGCTGTTCGCCCACGTCATGAACGGGCGCCTGCTGATCGGCGGCCGGGAACTGCACGCCGGGCAGACCGGCTGGTCCGACCCCGTCACGAGGAGGAGCGGGGACGACGGCGGTGCTCCGGCGGCCACCTCGCTGCACCTGGCGGCCGTCGACCCCGAACAGCCCGCCCGCGTCATGGTCTACAGCGGCACGCCCATCCACGAACCCGTCGCCATGGGCGGCCCGTTCGTCATGAACACCAAGCTGGAAATCGCCAAGGCCTTCGCCGACTTCCACGCCGGCGCCTTCGGCCCGGTGCCCCGCCAGGCCCGCCTCGCCTACGACCGATGACCGGACATGTGCGATAGCGGGGACGCAGGTCGGCCACTTCGCGTGCGCCCCCGCTGCACGGCCGGCCGGCGGTCGTCGGCTTGCGGCCTTGCCTGCTGTGTACGTCACCCCCGCTGGTCTGCGGGTCTGGCGGTTGCAGCCGGAAGCGGGCGGCAAGCTCCCGGTCGAAGGCGGCGGGGTCGTCGAGCAGGCTCGGCACGGCGTCCTCAGGCGGCCGGTTCAGGTCGCGGTCGTGCAGCGCGAAGACGTCACCCACCATCGTCTCCGGCTTGAGCGCGAGGAAGACGTTGCGGCCGAAGAGCAGTGTGTCGCCCACGGAGACGATGTCGCGCGGCACGCGGCTGCGCTCGGTGCGCAGCCGCTCGGTGCTCGTCAGCTCCAGCGGGGTGGAGCCGATCTCCTCGGTTCGGCGGGTGGCCGTCGTCAGGCGGCCGACCGGTGTGCTCACCTGCGACCGAGCGGTGCTCCGGCATCGTTGCCGCAGCACGCTTCTCGACAATGCTGCTGTGCGCGCCGAGACACCTCGGCCGTCCAGCGAACGGTCGATCGGGTTCGTCCTGACGGTACGGCGGCGGGCGGAGAGCGAGGCGGCGGTCTGGTTTAGTCGAGCCGCACGTTCAGCCAGTGCATCGCGTCCAGCGCCAGACCCACGTTGGTGCCGTGCCGCTCGAGTGTCGTCGGGAGGAGTTGTTCGGCGCGGCGGACACGCTGCAGAACGGTGTTCCGATGCGTGTACAGCAGACGAGCCGTCTGTGACGCGTTGTAGCGCTCCCGGATGAACACCCTCAACGTCTGTCGCAGTTCGGCCGGGCCCGCGGCCAGGCGGCCGAGCGTCGTGTGGACGAACTCCCGAAGCCGGGCGCTTTCCGCGGCCAGAAGGAGTACCGCGGAGACATCGTCGTAGAAGACGATCCGCTGCTCGCCGTGGTCGCGGACCAGACGCTGTGCTTCCAGTGCCCTGTGGTGGCTGCGTCTGAAGCCGTCCACCCCCTCGTCCCGGGGCCCGACCACGAGCCTCACGTCGGGGTGCTTCGCCGTGGCGGTTTCCAGGTCGTCCGGCGTCATGAGTGCCCGCGGCGTCACCCACAGCCAGAGAGACGACGTGCTGGCGTGGACGAGAAGCTGATGCGCTGACTGGGTGAGTCGGCCGACGATGCTCGCGGCCTGCACGAGACGTGCGCGGTCCGCGAGCCGCGGCGGTGCGGAGACGATGACGCCCAGGTGGGACGCTGACAGCGGGTATCCGAGAGCCTGCTCCAGGTGGTCCGTCGGCGCGGAGGAGCCGCCGAGCACGAGATTGACCAGTTCGAGCCGTCGAACCTGCGCGTCACCCGACAGGGCCCTGCGTTCCCTCTCGAGGAGGTCCAGCAGCGCGGTGGAGGTGTCCTCGACCCAGCGGGCGAGCGAACGGGAGACGTGGTCGAGAGCCGGCAACAGGACCTCGGGATCCTCGTGCAGTGAGAAGGCCAGCCGCATCCAGAGGGACCACATCGCCTGCTCACCGGCGCGATATGCCGTGCGGAGAGTCTTCTCGGTACCCCAGCGGAACCCTTCTCTCGCGATGCCGACGACCTGACTGCTCAAGGTGGGTGCGACCCGCAGCCGGGGGTGCTCGTACATCGACCGCGTCCAGTGGAGCGCGTTCTCCCGGGTCGCCTCGCCGAGCGCCTCGACAATGGACGGGTCGGCAGCGAACGGGCCGCCCGCGGCATCGACGACCGCCGCGTGCACCGGCATGAGAATGCCCGGATCGGCGAGTATCGCTCTCGAGACACCGCGGATGAGCTCCTCGGAGTCACCTCCGAGCGTGGTGGCAGTCACCCGGCCTACTGTACTGGCGTGTGCGCACCGCCCTGTTCGCTGCCGATCCTGTGTGCAGACCACCATTGAGCTCGCGAACCACGCCCGGTTCCGGTAGACAACCCGGGCCTGATGATTCCCTTGCCGGGTCGGTATGGTGTCGCCCGTCATGCACTTGGGGACCGGAGGGCGCGGAGCCGGGCCCGGTCGTTACAGCATCCGCCTCATCCGTGTCCACCTTTGCCTCGGCTGCGAACACTCATAGTCCTGGCGAGGTCACGACCTGGACTTCTCCGGCGTCGCCTTCGACGGCGGTGACTTTTCCGGCGCCGTCCTGTCAGGCGGCGCGGTCCACTTCAGCGGCCCGGTGTTCTCCGGTGGCCTGGTTCGCTTCAACCTCGCCGAGTCAGTGCGCTGCCATTGGAGTACAGGGCTGTGCCTCAGCTGTTGGAAGGGCTGGAACGAGTCGATCAAGCTGGAACGGTGTCGAGGAGGTCGGCTCCCTGGCACGCCCTGGACGGTCTGTCTGGCGGCCACCGGATCTGGGAACGACTCGGCGGCGGTGATCACCGAGCGGGCCATCAATCGCGGCCGCGCCCAG
This sequence comes from Streptomyces sp. NPDC057438, assembly GCF_042802995.1. NCBI lineage: Bacteria > Bacillati > Actinomycetota > Actinomycetes > Kitasatosporales > Streptomycetaceae > Streptomyces > Streptomyces sp. NPDC057438. Next base: position 10,794 of record NZ_JBHVDD010000136.1, on the reverse strand, counting down.
GCCGTCTTTGTCATCGGTATCGCGGGAACGCCCGACTGTGTATTCGGGGCCACGCTGCCCACCACCACCAGGCGGCACCAGTGTGCGGACGGTCATCTGACCTGAAGTGTCTTCAGCTCAGGTGGCGGCACCACATCCGGGATCAGATCTGCGAGCCCCGGCGGGTGTCAGCGGAGTCGCCTCGATGTCTGGTCCGGCCTCATCGACGAAACCGGTGGGCCGAGCCGACACGCTGACCTGGTCCAACGCCGGACATCACCACCTCGTCGAACAGCGTGACTGAGCGCCAGGGTCAGGAGCGCAGGTGTCGCTTGAGGATCTTGCCGGAGGGTCCCTTGGGCAGTTCGGACAGGAGCCGGATCTCCCGCGGGTACTTGTAGGCGGCCAGACGTTCCTTGCAGAACGCGATGATGTCCGCGCCGGAGACCTGCGTGCCCTGCTTCAGGGTGACGAACGCCAGCACCTCCTCGCCGAACTTCTCGTCGGGCTTGCCGACGACGGCCGCCTCGGCGACGGCGGGATGCTCGTAGAGGACCTCCTCCACCTCCCGGGGGTAGACGTTGTAGCCGCCCCGGATCACCAGGTCCTTCTTCCGGTCGACGATGAAGACATATCCGTCCTCGTCCCGACACCCCAGATCGCCGGTGCGGAACCAGCCGCCCCGGAGCGCTTCGGCCGTAGCCTCGGGCCTGTTGTGGTAGCCCTTGAAAATGTTGTGTCCCCGGATCACGATCTCTCCCACATGATCCCTGCCCGGCGGCAGCTCTTTGTCGTTCTCGTCGACCACGCGCACCTCGACACCCCAGATCGGCTTGCCGACGGACAGCACCTTGCGCTGCTCGGCGCTCGTGTTGAAGGTGGTGCAGCTGGCCGTCTCGGACAACCCGTAGCCCTCGAGGACGACCGTGCCGGGGATCTTCTCCTCCAGGGCTCGGATCACCTCTCCGGGGATCGCGGAGCCACCCGAGATACACCTGCGCAGGCTGGAGAGGTTCCGGGCGGTGACGTCGGCCCTGAGGAGCTCGACGTACATGGTCGGCACACCGTAGAAGTGCGTGCACCGGTGCTTGTCGATCGACTCCAGGACAGCGGTGGCCTCGAACCGTGGCAGCAGCACGAGCGTGCCGCCGCAGCGCACCGCCACGTTCAGGACACTGGACAGGCCGAAGACATGGAACAGCGGCAGCACCGCGACCCCGACGTCGTCGGGCCGGAAGCCGAGTATCTCCCCGACGATCGTGCAGTTCATGTAGAGCTGGAGGTGTGTCAGCTCCGCGCCCTTCGGTTTCCCGGTGGTGCCGCTGGTGTACAGCAACACCGCGGTGTCGTAAGCGGTCGTCGGGTGGATCTCCCCCGTGTCCTCGGAGTACAGCTCGTCATAGTGCCTGGTACCACCCGGACGCAGGTCGCTTCCCGGGATGTTCACCACGAACGTCGTGATGCCGCCGACTAGGGCCGCGCCGCGGTATGCCGCTTCGGCGAACTGCTCGAAGGTGACCAGGACCTTGGCGCCGCTGTCCTGCAGGTGGTAGGTGATCTCCGGCGCCGTGAGCAGCGGGTTCAGCGGCACCATCACCAGTCCGGCCTTGAGGATGCCGAAGTAGGTGAACAGGAACTGCGGCAGGTTCGGCAGTTGTACGGCCACCTTGTCACCCGGCTCCAGGCCGAGGCCCAGCAGGCCCGAGGCGACTCGGCCCGAGATCCTGTCCACCTCGGTGTATGTGAACGCCCTGTCGGCGAAATGGATGAGAGGCTTGTCGGGGTTCACCCCGGCGGACTCACGGAGAGTGGTGGCGAGATTGAACGTCATGGCGGCGGGATTCACGGTCGGCTCGCAATCGGGATCTGGCGGCTGCAGGATCTGAGGCCCGTGGGCGCCCGACGGCGCCGCGGGGCCGGCCTCTGCGAGGGTCAGGGCATGCCGCCGTGGGGGACGTCGACGCGGGTGGCCAGCAGTTGCGCCTCCCGCACCGGACGGCGCTCGTGCTCAAGGAACGACGGTGCCGCGCAGAGGAAAAGGGTTCTGCCGTCGTCGCCACCGAGCATGCAGGCGAACACGCCCGTACCACCGGTGGAGATCTCGTCGACGATCTCACCACCCTCCCGGACGCGGATGACCCTGGGATGGATGGCGTCGGCCACCCAGATGGCGCCTTCGGCATCGGCACAGATTCCGTCCGGCACGACCTGAAGATGCCCCAGCGCCTCGGCGACGTTGTCGCTGCGCGGTGCCGGACCGAACTCCGCCCAGGGACGGCGGTTGATCAGGCCCCCGTCCTCCGCGATGTCGAAAGCCGTGAGCCGGTTGCCGAGGCTCTCGGCGACCACCAGGACGCCCTGCGGCAGGATGACCATGCCATTGGGGAACGCCAGATTGTCGGCCACCGTGCTCGCGGTGCCGTCCGGGTCGACCCTTACCAGGTTGGTCGGGCGGGCGGCACCGCCTCCCATCAGATCGAAGCCGAAGTTGCCGACGTAGGCGCGCCCCTGGGCATCCACGACCATGTCGTTGAGCTTCCACGGCACCAGGCCGGACAGATCGGCGTACGCGTCGAGCCGCCCCGACGCGTCGCGCACGAGCAGGCGGCGGTCGCGCGACGACACGATGAGCAGCCGCCCGTCGGGCAGGAAGCCCAGTCCCGACGGCTCGTTCGAAACCTCGGCGATCACCTCCGTGTGACCGCGGCCGTCAGTGGCCACCACCTGCTCAGTGTAGAAATCCGACACCCACAGCCGGCCCTCGTGCCAGCGGGGGCACTCCAGGAACGAGTAGTCCTCGAGCACGACCTTCAGTTCACGGCCAGCCCGATCGATGTCCGACATCCTTCGTTCCTCCATAACTCGTCCGTCACGCCTGGACCGTCAGTCGTACCAGCCGTTGGTGGGTCCGAGCATGAGGGAAGCCGAATCACGCGCCTATGGAGCTGTCACCAGAGTCGATGCCTCCACCGTTGTGGAAATCTCCAAACACATCCTTGCTCCGCGACTGGTTTCTGCCTGTTCATTCACCTCGTTGTACGATTCACCAATGGGCGACGGACCCACCCGGCCGGCCCCTGCGGATCCGCGACACGGCGACCCCAGAGGGCGACTGATCGACTACGTATTCGCCGAGCGCGTGACATTGGCCGCTCGCTGCGTGGAAGGCATGCGCAGTGCCATCCCTGTCTACCAGTCGCTCGATCCTGACGATCTGGCCCGAGCAAGCATTCGTAATATCGAACTTTTATTCACTTCCGTTGCGCAGGACCGGCCTCTGGAGCCGCAGGAGCTGACCGAGATCGCCGCGCACGGGAGGCGCCGCGCAGAGATGGGCGTCTCGATCGACGACCTGCTGCGCAGCTGGCGGCTCAGCATCGGCACATTCACCGAGTCGATCAGGCAGTTCGCCCGCGAGCACGCCATCGCCGAACCCGTACTGCTACAGCTCGTCATCGACGCGCACACCCACTCCGACAGCGCCATGGTGGCTGCGGCGAGCGGACACCGCGAGGCCGAGCTCGAGATGGTGGGCAACGAGCGCCACAGGCGGGCAGACCTCGTACGCGGTGTGCTGTACGGGACACTGAGCCCCGCCGACCTCCGAGTCCGCGCGCGGGCTTACGGGGTGGAGGTCACCGCGATATACCACGCCCTTCGAGCTCGCCCACGCGCAGGGCAGACCACCGCGAAACTGGAGCGCCACCTGGAGCTGTCCGGCATCCCCCACCACGGGCTGATCACGGTCATCGACGGCGACCTCGTCGGCTTCGTCGACCGGGCGCCGGGGCCCGATCTCCCCGGCTTCGTGGGTATCGGTCCGGCGAGCAGACTTGACAGGCTCGAAGAATCCTTCCGCAGCGCCACCCGTGCACTCGACACTGCCGCGGCCTTCGGTATGGAAGGTGTTCACGACTTGGAAAGCCTCGGCGTTCGCCCGGCGGTCGTAGCGGACCAGGAAGTCGGCGACATCCTCGTCCGGCGTTATGTCGAACCGCTCTCGACGCTTCCCCATGACATGGGAGACACGCTGGCCAGGACCGTCGAACGCTACCTCTCCAACGGCCGGCGAATCGATCCGACCGCCGAGGAGCTGGTCGTGCATCCCAACACACTGCGCTACCGCATCAGGCGGTTCGAAGACATCGCGCGGTGCGATCTGCGTGAGCCGGAAGCCGCGCTCGAAGTCTGGTGGGCTCTGCAGCGCGCCCGTCTCAACCCGGATCCACCGGCATGATCCAGGAGTGATCATTCCTGGGGCGTTCGAGTGGTCTGGGGCTGGTCTGCGGTTTCAGGCACGGAGTATCCGCTGGGCTGCCTACCGGCAAGCACAACACCACCCTTGCCGCCAGGCCGGCTAGGACACCGCGATATCAGCGGCGCTGACGCCGTGGCGGAAGCCGCGGGCCGTCCACGATCCGGGGAAGATCCTGCTGGACGTCGCGATGGCGGTGGCGCTGGGCGGGGACTGCCTCGCCGATGTCGGCATGCTGCGGGCCGAGCCGGCCGTGTTCGGGCCGGTCGCCTCCGACCCGACGGTCTCCCTCCTGATCGACACCCTCGCCTCTTCCGGCGACCGAGTTCTGCAGGCCGCGCGGGCCGAAGCACGCGAACGAGTCTGGCGGTTGGCCGACCGGGAAGCACCCGATGCCGACGGGACGGTAACCGTTGATCTCGACGGGGTGCTGGTGATCGCGCACTCCGACAAGGAGGAGGCGGCCCCGACCTGGAAGCGGACCTACGGCCACCACCCGCTGACGGGGTTCGTCGATCACGGGCCGGGCGGCACCGGAGAGCCGGTGGCAGCCCTGCTCAGGCCCGGGAACGCGGGCTCGAACACCGCCACCGACCACATCACCGCCGCCCAACTGGCCCTGGCCCAACTGCCGAAGAAGTACCGTCGCGAACGTCAGACCCTGATCCGCACCGACTCCGCGGGCGGCACCCACGACTCGTCGCCCGGCTCGCCCGGCGGGGGCGGTGGCTGTCCTACTCGGTCGGAATGGTGATCACCGACGCGATCCACCAGCATGTGCTGCAGGTTCCCGCCTCGGCCTGGACGCCGGCCGCCGAGGCGGACGGCGAGATCCGCGACGGCGCCTGGGTAGCCGAACTCACCGGCGACGTCCTGGACGGCTGGCCCAAGGGCAGGCGGCTGATCGTCAGGAAGGAAAGACCGCACCCCGGGGCCCAGTTGCGGCTCACGGATGCGGACGGCATGCGGCTGTCCTGTTTCGCCACCAACACATCGGGCCGACCGATCGCCGAGCTCGAGCTCCGTCACCGGCTGCGAGCCAGGGCCGAGGACCGCGTCCGAGCCGCCCGGGCCACCGGCCTGCGCAACCTTCCCCTGCACCGCACCGCCCAGAACCGGATCTGGCTGGAGATCGTGCAGATCGCGCTCGACCTGCTGGCCTGGATGCCGATGCTCGCCTTGACCGGCAAGGCCCGGCTCCGGGAACCCCGCCGACTACGGCTCCGCCTGTTCAGCGTGGCCGGACAGCTCGTCACCACCGGCCGCCGGCGAATCCTCCGCCTGCCCCGGCACTGGCCCTGGACCAGCCACATCACCACCGCACTCAACCAGCTCGCACTCCTGCCGAACCCTGGCTGACCAGCGGATTCACCCGTCCCGACGAGAGAACCTCCAGCCGGAGCAGTGGAACCCGGCGTCCACCCGAAACGACACTCGGGCCCTCAACCTGCCCCACCTCAGTCCACGGCACGAAGACGAGCCACCCACTTCGTCGGGAGGCTCGTCACGAAACTTCGAGGCTAGGGGAAGAAGCCCGCACATACCCGCGCCGTCGACTCAGTGGCGCACTCAACGATTCCCGGCACGACCGGCTACCCCGCTAAAGCGATGACCTCCTTTAGAGGCCCTTTAGACGTGGACTCTCATGGGGTCCCCCTGAGTGAAGACAATCTCGAGACGGGCCTGCGTCAATCGCCAGCCGTCTTCCGTTCGTCGGGCGGTGACGTGAAACTTGCCACCACCATCCTCGTGCTTCATCAGCTCCGCCGCATTCGGGAGGTGATACGCGACGACGTAGGCCACGCCCCTTGCCTCGTCTCCATCGAGGTCTACGTAAATCTGCCCAATGTGGTGATACGTCACCTCATAGGCGCGCCCGATATTAGTTCCAGGGGTGTCGACAATCGCTTGCCGACCGCGCTGAATCTGCCCGCCGATCTCAAACACGGCATCGTCGGTGTACAGCGAATTTAATGCGTCGAAATTTGCTTCGTCGAGCGCTCGGTAATGCTCCTGAACAAGTTTTCGGACTTCCGACTCGTCAATCAGGCGCTGCAAAGCCGCTTCATTCACCGATTTCCTCCCATGCCACAAGGTGCCATCACTCTTTGTCATTACCATACGTCCTGTTTACGCTTGGCGGTACTGTTTCCCTTGTCACCAATAGCGTGCCTTGACACCGTCGGGCCACCTGTGGACCCACCACAATTCCAGCTGCTCAATTCTGAGCGCATTGACGACGTTGCGCGCGTGCGCGGCCCCGCCGTGTGGAGAACTCGATTCCCTTGCGGGCGATGAGGTGCTGAATACCGAGCTCGCGCAGCCATCGGCGCAGGTAGCCTTTTGCCGTCCCCCCGTCCGCGTAGAGCTTGGCGGGCCGTCTCCTGCACGGGCGGTCGACCCCGACCGGGCGGAAACCAGCGGCGACTGCCGCCAAGTGCATCCTGCTGTGGCCGCGAAGACGAGCGCGGCCGACGCCTCGCGATGCCCGTACCGACGCCGACCCGTCCGTCCGTCCGGTGCCATGCGCTTGCCATCGGACGCCATTCAAAACCGGCGGACGGAGCTGCGGAGCGTGGCGACTTCGCCGCCGCCCTGCGAAATGTGAGCCGGCCAGCGGCCGGGAGTCCAGCGCGCAAGTGCACAGTGCACTGCTCGCCCCCTAGTCAGTGTGCGTTGCACCATTGAGTGCCGACGCCTCCGCGATGAGGATGTGCCGTGACCCTCCTGGGTGGCCGGCGACCGTGAGGCGCACGCCGGTCCGATCAACGGCGATAGGAGTTCGTGATGGCTGACGCGGCGGTGTCCCGGCGGGATGTGCGGTTCAGGTCGGGCGCCGGTGAGTGTGGTGGGTGGCTCTTCCTGCCCGCCGGCGCGGCGAACGACTCGCCCCTGCCGATCGTCCTCTTGGGTCACGGCCTGGCCGGACTCAAGAGTCAGCGGCTCGACTCGTTCGCGCAGCGGTTCGCCGAGCGGGGGTACGCGGCCCTTGCCTTCGACTACCGTCACTTCGGCTCGAGTACCGGTGAGCCGCGGCAACTGGCCGATGTCGAAGAGCAGTTGGAGGACTGGCGCGGTGCTGTGGCGTATGCCCGGACTCTTGAGGGTATCGATCCGCGGCGGGTGATCCTGTGGGGGACGTCGTTCGCCGGTGGGCATGTGATCACGACGGCCGCAGGCGATCCCGGCATCGCCGCAGCGATAGCCCAGTGCCCGTTCTCCGACGGGCTGGCCGCCGCGAGGGCCATGCCGAAGAAGACGATCATGCGGCTCATGCGTGAGGCGTTGAGGGACCGGAAGGCGGCGAACCGGAATGAGCCGCCGGTGCGCGTTCCCATCGTGGGGCTTCCCGGTGACCTGGCGGTGATGACCTCGCCGGACTCGGTGAGTGGATTGCGGGCGATTTTCGACGCGTCGGGCGAGCCGTTCGAGATCCCTGAGATTCCCGCCCGTTTCATGTTCCAGGTGCCGCGCTATCGGCCCGGCCGCGGGGCGTCCGAGGTGAAGGCGCCTCTGCTCGTCTGTGTGTGCGAGCGGGACAAGGTGACACCGGCGCGCCAGACGGAGCAACTCGCCTCCCGTGCGGCGCGAGGGGAAGTCAAGCGTTACGACGCCAGCCACTTCGACATCTATGTGGGCGATTGGTTCGAGCGTGTCGTGGCCGATCAGATCGAGTTCCTCGAGCGGCACGTGCCGGTCGAGGCGACCGTCGTACGCTGAGCGAGCAGGGGCCAGACATGGAACCTTCGAACACCCGTGTCGGTGAGGTGCTGGCCGGGCGCGCTGATGACCCGCAGCGTTCGGCGATCCTGCGCCATGCGGAAGTCGTGACGATGGATCCGGACCGGCCGCGGTCGGAGCGGTCGGACGTGTTCGTCCGGGGAAGCCGGATCGAGGCCGTCGGAGCGGATCTCGGCCACCTCGCTGATGAGAACACCGTCGTCGTGGATCTCACCGAGCACATCGTCCTCCCCGGATTCATCGACTGCCACGTTCACGCTTGGGAAGGGGTCTTTCGGGGTGCCGTGCCGGATGCGAGCTTCCCCGATTACATGGCTTTCGCGCACATGGCGTGCGCTCCGCTGATGACTCCGGACGAGATGCGGGTCGGGCAGCAACTCACCGCCGTCCAGGCCATCAACGCCGGCGTGACAACGATCGTCGACAACAGTCACAACACGAAGTCCGTGGAGCACGCGCTCGCCGCCATGGACGGTCTCCGGTCGACGGGAATTCGGGCGGTCTACGCCGCCGGGGCGCCGGCCGTCGACACGGATCCGGAGAAGTTCCTGCGCACCTTCGCGGAACTGCGATCGGCGTACCCGGACGACGAACTGCTGACCCTCCGCTTGTTCAGCCCGATGCCCTCGCGTGGAGTCTTCGAGTTCGCGCGAGCGACCGGTGTGGGCGTCTCAGCCGAGCTGGTCCTCGGAGTTCCCGTCCCGCAACTCGGGTTGCCTGCGGCCGTCGGCGACTTCTTCGGCGAGGGCCTGATCGGAGCCGACGATACGTTCAACCACTGCATCGGCGTGAGCGCGCGGCAGTGGTCGGAGTTGCGAGACGTGGGCGCCGGCGTGAACGTCACTCCGCGATCCGACCCTCACTTCGGCATCGGCCCCGCGTTTCCCGCCGTACTCCAGGCGCAGGCGAGCGGCGCTGTCTTCGGTATCAGCTCGGACAACGAGGTCTGCTACGGACTGGACTTCTTCACCGAGATGCGGACGCTGCTGACACTCCAGCGCAGTGCCGCGTTCGCCCGGCTGAACTCCTCCTCGGGCGAGCAGGCGATCAGCCCGTTCGGCACACTCGACGCGCTCCGGGCCGCCACGTCCGGGGGCGCGCCGAGCGTCGGCATGCCCGGTCGGCTCGGGATGCTCAGGGCGGGCCTGCCTGCCGACCTCATCGCCGTCGACACCGGGCGGGTGCACCTGCGCCCTCGTGGCGACGCGGTCGGCACCGTCGTCAACTTCTGCTCGAACAGCGACGTCGACGTCGTCTTCGTCAACGGCACGCTCCGGAAATGGGGCGCGGAGATCATCGGCACTGATGTCGCTCGGACGATCGCGGAGGCAGAGCGGTGCCGGGAGCGTGTTCTCGGCGCGGAGAACGCTGCTTGACCGACCGCTGGGCGTGGGTACACCGGGCACGAGCCGGGCCTGCTCGCGCTCGGTCTCGGGGTGCGCCTCGGCGGCGAGTGACCGTGAGGGCGGGGCCTCGGCCTCATGCCGATGGCGGGACCACCCCGCCCTTCGTGACGGTCGGGCCGAACTGGCGGACCTGAGGGAGGGTGGTGACCACATGGGCCACGACGCGTTCGCTGAGGCAGATGTGGCGATGGGGTACGTCACCGGGGAAGCGGACGAAGTCGCCCGCGGCCAGGTCCACCGATTCGTTGAGCGGACCGGTGCGGAGCTTTCCAGTGATCACGTAGAGGTGATGCAGGGTGCCGGCACTGTGTGCGGGGATCGGCTCGGGGTCCCGGTCGCCCCGTTCCAGACGCAGGACGAGGGTGCGTACGTAGCCGGAGCCGTAGGTCTCGTCCAGGAGGCGCTCGGTCCAGTTCGCCGCTTCGGACCACTCGCCCTCGCTCTGCCGCTGGACGTAGACCGGGGTGCCCCACTCCGTCAGCAGGCGGCGCGCGGGCACGTCCAGCGCGGCCCCCAGCAGCGACAGGGTCTCCACGGTGGGATTGCCCACGCCCTGTTCGATCTTGGAGAGCGTCTGTTTCGACAGACCCGACCGGCGGGCCAGCTCGCCCAGGGACATCGCCCGCTCCAGCCGGAAGCGGCGCACGTTGCGGGCGACGAGCTCGTTCTCCCAGGCAAGGGTGTCACTTTTAATGTGCATGCCGTCATTATTGACGAACAGACGACGGGCTCGCATCCTTGTCACGTAAAGCATGACAGGTAGCACATTAAAAGTGACACGACTCCTCGAAGCCGAGGTGAACAACCATGACCGCAACCCTCGCCGGTTCCGCGCGTGACGACCGAGCCGCCGTCGACAAGGCCATCAGCCTCCTCGTCGCCCTCGGGGACAGGTCCAGCGGGGAATCCGGCGTCAGCGCACTCGCGCGACGGGCGCAGATGAGCAAGTCGACCGCGTACCGCGTCCTCGGCATGCTGGAGCGCAATGGCGTGGTGGAGCGCGTCGGGACCGACTACCGGCTCGGTGAGCGCCTGCACCATCTGGGAAAGGCCGTCTACGCGCCCGGCTCCGAGAGCATCCGCGACATGCTGCTGCCTCACCTGGCCGACCTGTACGAGGCGAGCCGGGAGACGGTGCACCTGGCGGTCCTGGACGGCCCGCACGTGGTGTATCTCGCCAAGCTCTACGGTCACCGGCCCGCGCCCGTGCCGTCCCGCATCGGTGGCCGGCTGCCGGCCTACGCGACGGCGGTCGGCAAGGTCCTGCTCGCCTACGACTACGAGGCCGCGGAGCGGGTGTTGTCGCAGCCTCTGCGCTCCTTCAGCGCGAGCACGATCACCGACCCCGACGAGTTGTCCGCCGAGCTGGACGACATTCGCCGTACCGGTGTCGCCTTCGACAACGAGGAGTAC
>NZ_JBHVDD010000135.1:0-16478 GCF_042802995.1 Streptomyces sp. NPDC057438 | reverse complement strand
CGTGCGGCTCCGCCGCGTGGGCGCGAGAAGCCCCACCCACCCGCACCCGAGACACGAACAGACGCGGCCGGGGTCCCTGAAAGGGACCCGGGCCGCACTCGCGACAGCGGACGAATCAAACCGTCCGGAACGCCAGCACCACGTTGTGCCCACCGAACCCGAACGAGTCGTTGAGGGCGGCGATACGGCCCTCGACCGGCAGCTTCCGCGCCTCGCCGCGGACGATGTCCGCGTTGGCCTCGGCCTCGGGGTCGAGGTCGTTCACGTTGATCGTCGGCGGAGCCACCCGGTGGTACAGCGCGAGCACCGTCGCCACCGTCTCCACACCGCCGGCACCACCGAGCAGGTGCCCGGTCATGGACTTGGTCGCGGACACCGCGAAGTGGTCGGTGTCGTCGCCGAACACCTTCCGCAGCGCCTTCAGTTCGGCGATGTCACCGGCCGGCGTCGACGTGCCGTGCGCGTTGACGTGCACGATCTCCGCCGGGTCCAGGTCGGTGCGGTCCAGCAGGTTCTGCAGGGCGTGCGCGATGCCCCGTCCCTCCGGCTCCGGCTGCACGATGTCGTGGCCGTCGGCGGAGATGCCCTGGCCCACGGCCTCGGCGTAGACCCGGGCACCCCGCGCCGCCGCGTGCTCGGCCGACTCCAGGACGACGACACCGGCACCCTCGCCGAGGACGAAGCCGTCACGGCCGGTGTCGTACGGACGGGAGGCGCCCTGCGGGTCCTCGTTGTTCTTGGACATCGCCATCATGTTGCCGAACGCGGCGATCGGCAGCGGGTGGATGGCGGCCTCGGTGCCACCGGCGATCACGACGTCGGCGCGGCCGGTGCGGATCATCTCGATGGCGTAGCCGATGGCCTCGGCGCCCGACGCGCAGGCGGAGACCGGGGTGTGCACACCGGCGCGCGCGCCGACGTACAGACCGACGTTGGCGGACGGGCCGTTGGGCATCAGCATGGGCACGGTGTGCGGGGAGACGCGGCGTACGCCCTTCTCCTTCAGCACGTCGTACTGGTCGAGCAGCGTCGTCACACCGCCGATGCCGGAGGCGATGACCGCGCCGACACGGTCCGCGTCGACGGTGCCGTCGTCGGCGGAGGTTTCCGTGTAACCGGCGTCGGCCCACGCCTCCTTGGCCGCGATCAGCGCGAACTGCGCCGAGCGGTCCAGACGGCGGGCCTGCGGCCGGGGGATGACCTCGGTCGGCTCCACGGCGATCTGCGCGGCGATGCGGACCGCCTGGTCGGCGGCCCACTCCTGCTCCAGGGGACGGACGCCGGACTTGCCGGCGATCAGCCCCTCCCAGGTGGAAGTCGCGTCGCCACCCAGCGGTGTGGTTGCGCCGATACCGGTGACGACCACGGTGCGATTGGTCGAGTTCACGGGAGTTTTCTCCAACGGTTACGAGGATTCAGCGGCGCCACCGCCGGGTGGCGGGGCAAACGGACTGCTCCGCGGGGGGACCGGGCCGGACCCGATCCCGCCGGATCAGCCCTGGTGCTTGAGGATGTAGTCGGTCGCGTCGCCGACCGTCTTGAGGTTCTTGACGTCGTCGTCCGGGATCTTGACGTCGAAGCGCTCTTCGGCGGCGACGACGACCTCGACCATGGACAGGGAGTCGACGTCCAGGTCGTCGGTGAAGGACTTGTCCAGCTGGACGTCCTCGACCGGGATGCCGGCGATCTCGTTCACGATGTCGGCGAGACCGGCGACGATCTCTTCCTGGGTGGCGGCCATGTCAGGCGCTCCTTCGTTGATTCCAGAGAGTGGGCGGCCCGCCGCGGCAGCGGCAGGTTGTGCGTGTTTCCCGCGCCGGACCCGAAGATCCGGCAGCGGTGCCTAGGGGAGGGTAACGACCGTCGCTGCGTACACGAGACCCGCCCCGAAGCCGATGACGAGCGCGGTGTCGCCGCTCTTCGCCTCACCGGTCGCCAGGAGCCGCTCCATCGCGAGCGGGATCGAGGCGGCCGAGGTGTTGCCGGTGGTGCGCACGTCACGCGCGACCGTGACGTGCTCCGGCAGCTTGAGTGTCTTCACCATCGAGTCGATGATCCGCTCGTTGGCCTGGTGGGGAATGAAGACGTCCAGGTCGTCCGAGGTGATCCCGGCCGCGTCCAGCGCCTGCTGTGCGACCTTCGCCATCTCGAACACGGCCCAGCGGAACACCGCCTGGCCCTCCTGCGTGATCGCGGGGAACTTGACGTTGCCCTCGCTGTCGAGCGGGAGCCGCTCCAGGTCACCGACCCGGTACTCGTTCCACGGGACCGTCTGCTTGATCGTGCCGGACTTGTCGCCCTCGGAGCCCCACACCGTCGGACCGATGTGCGGCTCCTGGGAGGGGCCGACGACGACCGCGCCGGCACCGTCACCGAAGAGGAAGGCCGTGGCCCGGTCCTCCAGGTCGGTGAGGTCGGACAGCCGCTCGACCCCGATGACGAGGACGTACTCCGCGGAGCCCTCGACGACCATGCCCTTGGCGAGGGTGAGGCCGTAACCGAACCCCGCGCAGCCGGCCGAGATGTCGAAGGCGGCGGCCTTGGCCGTGCCGAGCTTGTCGGCGATCTCGGTGGCGACGGCCGGGGTCTGGCTGAAGTGGGACACGGTGGAGACGACGACCGCGCCGATCTGCTCGGCGGCGATCCCGGCGTCGGCGATGGCCTTGCCGGACGCCTCGACCGACATGGCGGCGACGGTCTCCTCGTCGTTCGCCCAGTGCCGGGTCTCGATGCCGGAGCGGGAGCGGATCCACTCGTCGGACGAGTCGATCTTCTCCAGGATCACGTCGTTGGGCACCACCCGGACCGGGCGGTAGCCGCCCACGCCGAGGATGCGTGCGTACGGGGCGCCCTTGCTCGGCCTGATCTTCGACATAGGTCCAGGGCTCCTAATTCTGGTGCTCGGCGATGAGCGCGCGAGCGGCGTCGAGGTCGTCGGGTGTCTTGAGCGCGACCGTCGCCACGCCCGGCAGGGCGCGCTTGGCCAGACCGGTGAGCGTGCCGCCCGGGCACACCTCGATCAACGCGGTCACGCCCAGCTCCTTGAAGGTCTCCATGCACAGGTCCCAGCGGACCGGGTTGGCGACCTGACCGACGAGACGGGAGAGCACCTCGGCGCCGGTGGCGACGGCCTGCCCGTCCTTGTTCGAGACGTAGGTGAGCTTCGGGTCCCCGGGAGCCAGTTCCTCGGCGGCCTTGGCGAGGGTGTCGACGGCGGGGGCCATGTGGTGCGTGTGGAAGGCGCCGGCGACCTTGAGGGCGACCACGCGCCGTACGCCCTCGGGCTTGTCCGCCTCCAGGGCGGCCAGCTGCTCCAGGGTGCCGGCGGCGACGATCTGGCCCGCGCCGTTCACGTTCGCCGGGGTCAGCCCCAGCTTCTCCAGGTGCGGGATCGTCACCTCGGGGTCGCCGCCGAGCAGCGCGGACATACCGGTCTCGGTGATCGCGGCGGCCTCGGCCATGGCCAGGCCCCGCTTGCGGACGAGGGTCAGCGCGGCCGTGTCGTCGAGGACACCGGCGAACGCGGCGGCGGTGATCTCGCCGACGCTGTGGCCGGCGACCGCGCCGGGTGTCACGTCGCCCAGGGCGGCGGCGGACAGCAGTCCGGCCGCCACGAGCAGCGGCTGGGCCACGGCGGTGTCGCGGATCGCGTCGGCGTCGGCCTCGGTGCCGTAGCGGGCGAGGTCCAGCCCGATGGCGTCCGACCACGCGCCGAGACGGTCGGCGGCGCCGGGGAGGTCGAGCCAGGGAGTCAGGAAGCCGGGCGTCTGGGCGCCCTGGCCGGGAGCGACGAGTACGAGCACTCTCACACTCTCTCTTGAGGACGGCTCGGGCCGCCCGTGGGGACAGGGACGAAGAACACGTAGGGGTTTTGTAGCACCCCGACAAAACCCTAGAGCTGGGGATCCCCATCGACCAGACGCCCGAGGATCAGCGCGATCCGCAGGGTGAAGGCCGAGCGTACATCTGAGGGCGACCAGCCGGTGACGTCAGTCACACGTCGGAGCCGGTAGCGCACGGTGTTGGGATGGACGAACAGCATGCGGGCCGCGCCCTCGAGACTTGAGGCTTGTTCGAGATAGACACTGAGCGTCTCCAGGAGAGCGGAGCCTGCCTCCTCCAGCGGTCTGTAGATCTCCTCCACCAGTTGCTCGCGCGCACTGGGGTCCCCCGCGATCGCGCGCTCCGGAAGCAGATCGTCCGCCAGAACGGGGCGGGGCGCGTCCTGCCACGCCGTACATGCCTTGAGTCCGGCGGCCGCCGCCTGCGCGGACCGGGTCGCGGCCAGCAGGTCCGGGACGATCGGCCCGGCCACCACCGGCCCGGCCGCGTACGGCCCGATCAGCGACTTCGCCACCTGCAACGGGTTGTTGTCGCCACCGGCGATCACCACCAGCCGGTCGCCCAGCACACCGGTCAGGACCTGCAGTTTCGCGTGCCGGGCCGCGCGCCGGATGGCCTCCACGGTCAGCTCGCTGTCGCCGTCCGGGGCGGTGCCGAGGACGACGCAGACATGGTCGGGGGAGTTCCAGCCGAGCGCGGCGGCCCGGCTCACCGCCCCCTCGTCGGCCTCCCCGCTGAGCACCGCGTTCACGACCAGCGACTCCAGCCGGGCGTCCCAGGCGCCCCGGGCCTCGGCGGCCTGCGCGTACACCTGCGCCGTCGCGAACGCGATCTCCCGCGCGTAGACGAGCAGCGCCTCACGGAGCACGCCCTCGTCGCCGGGCGCGGCCACCTCGTCGATCGCGGACTCCATGACCTCGATGGTCGTGCGCACCATCTCCACGGTCTGCCGCAGCGTGATCGCCCGGGTCAGCTCACGCGGCGCGGTCCCGAACACGTCCGTCGAGATGGCCTGCGGGGCGTCGGGATGCCGGAACCACTCCGTGAACGCGGCGATACCTGCCTGGGCGACCAGCCCGATCCACGACCGGTTCTCGGGCGGCATCGCCCGGTACCAGGGCAGCGATTCGTCCATCCTCGCGATGGCCTGCGCGGCGAGGCTGCCGGACGACTTCTCCAGCCGCCTCAGGGTCGCGACGTGCGCGTGGACGGGCGGTACGGATGCGGGCCTGCTGGTTTCGGGTTCGGGCACGGGACAAGACTGCCTTATCGCTGCGCTTGCTCGTGCCGGAGGGTGCGTGGGCCGGGGGTGCGAGTCAGCCCCCGGGGGTGCGTGCACCGGCGGCCGCCGCCCCCCGGGGCCCCGCCGTCGGCCTGCGGCCTCGTCCTCGAGCGCCGGACGGGCTGGGCGGCCGGGGCCGGGTGTACCGCCAGGTCGGGTGTGCCGTTGCCCGGATGCTCTTCGGGGCGGATGTGCGGTCCGTCAGGGTGCCTGCCGTCGCCCCGGTCAGCCGCCGACACCGACGTGCTCCCAGCACCGAGCGAGTCTCACCTACGCCGCCCGGCACCGAGGGAAGCGACCGGAGGGATACCGTGGACGGGTGATGGAGTTGCGGCGCGCCGGTGAGCGCTACCCCGGGGGAGATCCGGAGGCCGGGATCGCCTCGTTGCACGCCTTCTCCTTCGGTGCGCACTACGACCCCGACAACCTCCGCTTCGGCGCGGTGATCGCCTGCAACGAGGAGCGCCTCGCCCCCGGTGCCGGGTTCGACGAGCACCCCCACAGCCATACCGAGATCGTCACCTGGGTCGTCGAGGGCGAGCTGACCCACCGTGACACCGCCGGCCACGAGACGGTCGTCCGCCCCGGTGACGTCCAGCGCCTCAGCGCGGCGGGCGGGGTGCGCCACGTCGAGCGCAACGACGGCTCCGTGCCCCTCACCTTCGTACAGATGTGGCTGGCGCCCCTGGACCCCGGCGGCGACCCCGCGTACGGGATCGTCCGCGGCATCGCCGACTCCACCCCGTACGCCGTCCCCGAGGCGGGCGCGATGCTGCACGTCCGGCGGCTCGGGGCGGTGGGGGAGCGGGCCGAGGTACCGGACGCGGCACGGGCGTACGCGCACGTCGTCCGGGGCACCGTACGGCTCGGACCGTACCGGCTGGGGCCCGGGGACTCCGTGCGGGCGGCGGGGGAGAAGGGACTCGAACTGGTCGCCGTCGAGGGACCGGTGGAGGTGCTGGTCTGGGAGCTGGGGGAGTGACGTACCGTCAGTTCTCGGTGGTCGGCTCCTCCGCGTTGCGCCACACCGTGATGTCCACGGAGACGTAGTCGCTGGGGTCGCCGCTCGCGGCCGAGCCCCGGAAGGTGACCAGCCCCATGTGCCCGGAGTTGGTCCGCACGCACATCTGGGAGTCCTCGGCGACCTGGCCGAGCTTGACGGAGGCCGTGTACCGGGTCTCGTTCCGGCAGGTCGCGAGCGAGCCCTTCTGGGAGTTGTTCAGCAGGACGAGCTTCTCGCTGCTGCTGCCCAGTTTCTTCTCGCCGAACAGGCTGTCCGAGTAGTAGTAGAAGTCCCCGTCGTCCTCGTACGACACCCCCATCTCGCTGTCCAGCGGCTTGGGCGGGGAGTCCGCGAAGCGCACGTAGTAGTTGCCCGGGATGTTGACGCCCTTGAACGTGACCGGCTTCGGGTCGGACTTCGGCTTGGACTCCGAGGAGCCGGAGGAGCCGGAGGAACTGCCGCCCGCACCGGCCGACGTACCGCCGGAGGAGTCGCTCGACGAATCCGTCAGGCCCTTCACGAGCGTGGCGCAGCTGCCGAGCAGTCCCAGGCCGAACACGGCCGCCACCCCGATGCCGATCCACTTGCCGGCCTTGCTGCGCGGCGGAGGCAGCGGCAGCGGACGGGGAGGCCCCTGCGGGTGCCCTTGGGGGTACGGCTGCTGCCAGCCCCCGGGCTGCGGGTACGGCGCCTGGTGCCCGGTCGGCACGGTGTGCGGACCCGACCGCGGGTGGTACGGCGCCGAGGGCGGGCCCGGCGGGGGCGGGGTCGCCGGCCCGGAGTGCATGGTCGGCGCCGCGTGCACGGTCTGCGCGCCGTGGTCCGCGGACGGCTGACTCAGCTGGGTCACCGGCGCGGTGGCCGGCGGGACCAGGGTCGCCGAGGTGACGGCTTCCCCGCCCTGGTCGCGCGCGGCCAGCAGCTCCGCCGACGCCGAGACCCGCCGGGTGATGTCGGCGCCGATCGCCTCCGGCAGCCAGGAGCCCGACTGGACCAGCGGGGTGGGCGACGCCTCCTGGCAGAGGGCGACGACCTCGGCGGGGGAGGGGCGGTCCGCCGGGTCCTTGGCCAGACAGCGCTCGATGAACCGGAGTTCGTCCGCGAGGCCGCTCAGGTCGGGCTCCTCGTGGACGATCCGGTACAGCACGGCGTGCGAGGGGCCGTCGCCGTACGCGCCGGACCCGCGAGCCGCGAACGCGGCGACCTGGCCGAGCGCGAAGATGTCCGACGCGGGCGTGACCGGCTTCCCGGCGGCCTGCTCGGGCGACATGAACGCCGGAGTCCCGATGGAGACGCCGGTGCCGGTGAGGGCGGTGGCGTCGGCGGCGCGCGCGATGCCGAAGTCGATGACCCGGGGCCCGTCGGCGGCGAGCAGCACGTTGGAGGGCTTCAGGTCGCGGTGCACGATGCCCGCGGCGTGGATGACCGACAGCGCCTCCGCGACCCCGGCGAGCAGCAGCAGGACCGAGTTCAGCGGCAGCGCGCCGTGCTCGGCGACCGCCGCGTGCAGCGACGGGCCGGGGACGTAGGCGGTGGCCAGCCAGGGCTGCGCGCCCCCGGTGTCATGGTCGAGGACGGGGGCGGTGTAGAGGCCCTGCACCCGCTGGGCGGCCCGCACCTCCTGCTCGAACCGGCGCCGGAACTCGGGGTCCTCGCTCAGCTCGGGCCGGATCGTCTTCAACGCGATGGGGTGCCCGCCCGGCGTGTACGACAGGTACACCGTGCCCATGCCGCCCGACCCGAGCCGCGCCGCGAGCCGGTAACTCGCCACGGTCGTCGGGTCACCGGCCTCCAACGGCCGGAACTGTCCGCCCGCGCGAACCTCGCCCATCGTTCTCCCCCGAAAGCTGTGCGGCTGATGTGCACGGGGGAGGCTAGCCGACGGACCGCCGCCCGGGGCCGATCGAGCCGGGCACCCGGGCCTTCCGTCGAAGAGTTGTCACTTCCTTCACGAATCAGACACTGTTCCCGACCTCGGCGAGCACAGTGTCCGTGAACGGCGTCCACGCCTCCACCGCCCACGGCCCGAACGCCCGGTCCGTCAGCGCCACGCACGCCAGTCCCGCCACGGGGTCGATCCACAGGAACGTCCCCGACTGCCCGAAGTGCCCGAACGTCCCGGGTGACGACGAGGTCCCCGTCCAGTGGGGCGACTTGGAGTCCCGGATCTCGAAGCCGAGCCCCCAGTCGTTGGGGTTCTGGTGCCCGTAGCCCGGCAGGACGCCCTTCGTGCCCGGGTACTGCACGGTCATCGCCTCCGCGACGGTACGAGGGTCCAGCAGCCGGGGCGCCTGTACCTCGGCGGCGAACCGCACCAGGTCGTCGACGGTCGATACGCCGTCCTTCGCCGGGGAGCCGTCGAGGGAGGTGGACGTCATCCCCAGCGGTTCCAGCACCGCCTGCCGCGCGTACTCCGCGAACGGCATGTCGGCCGCCTTGGCCACATGGTCGCCGAGCACCTCGAACCCGGCGTTGGAGTACAGCCGCCGCTCCCCGGGCGCCGCCGTCACCCGGTGCTCGTCGAAGGCCAGCCCCGAGGTGTGCGCCAGCAGATGCCGCACGGTCGACCCCGCCGGGCCCGCCGCCTCGTCCAGCTCGATCGCCCCCTCCTCGTACGCGACCAGCACGGCGTACGCGGCGAGCGGCTTGGTGACCGAGGCCAGCGGGAAGCGGTGCCCGAGGGGACCGTGGCTCCCGAGGACGGTGCCGTCCGCCCGTACGACGGCCGCGGCGGCGGTGGGAACGGGCCAGTTCTCGATCAGCGCGAGGCTCTGCAAGGACATGCCCCCGAGCCTAAGCCGCTCAGAGATCCAGCTGCATCAAGGGGTCCGACCTGCGCCGGAATCCCATCGACGCGTACAGCGGCTCGGCCTCGGCGGACGCGGTCAGATGGACGTGGCCGGCGCCCCGCTCCCGGAACCAGTTGAGGAGCGCGTCCACGCAGGCACGGGCGTACCCCCGGCGGCGGGCGTCGGGGTCGGTGGCGACGCTGAAGACATGGCCGACCGCGCCGTGCGGGTTCCCGGCCCGCCCGATCCGGTAGTCGACCGTCCCCGCCGCCAGCGCGGCGAGGGCGCCCGGCCGCTCCGGACGGTCGACCACGAAGGCCGTGAAGTCCCCGCAGGGGTCGGCGAGCCGGCGGCGTACGGTGGGCAGGGACTCGGCGTGCCAGTCGGTGGAGCGGTCCGCTCCCGGCATGGAGTCGATCATCACCTGCCGCAGCCGGAGCAGTTCGCGGGCGTCCTCGGCCATGGCACGTCGTACGAGACTCATGTCCGCACGCTAGCCAGCGGGTTCACGTCACGTCCTCGTGTTTTTCTCACCGTATTCGCTTGCTTGGAGCGCACTCGAAGGTTTTAGCGTGGGAGCCATGACGGTGATGGAGACCACGAGTACCGCGAGTGCGGCCGGCGCGACGAGTTCGGCGAGTTCGGCGAACGTCACGGGTGCCGCCGGCGCCGACAGTTGCGCCGGTCCGCCGCTGAAGCCGCGGCGGCCGGACGGGCGGGACAGGTACACGATCAGCGAGGTCGTCGACCTCACCGGTCTGACGGCGCACACGCTGCGCTGGTACGAGCGGATCGGGCTCATGCCGCACATCGACCGTTCCCACACCGGCCAGCGCCGCTACCGCAACCGTGACCTCGACTGGCTCGACCTCGTCGGCAAGCTCCGGCTGACCGGCATGCCGGTCGCCGACATGGTCCGGTACGCGGAACTGGTGCGTGCGGGCGACCACACCTACACCGAGCGCTTCGATCTGCTCAAGTCGACCCGGGACGACGTCCTGTCCCGGATCGCCGAACTCCAGGACACCCTGAGCGTGCTCGACCGGAAGATCAACTTCTACGCTGACGCCGGGCCCGCCCTGGCGTCGGAGAGGGCCTCATGACGGACGGCAGGATCGCGACGGCACGGCTCGGCACCGACGGGCCCGAGGTCGGCGTACAGGGCCTCGGCTGCATGGGCATGAGCTTCGCGTACGGCCCCTCGGACGCGGCGGAGTCCCGGGCCACCCTGGAGCGCGCGCTGGAACTGGGCGTCACGCTCTACGACACGGCGCACGCCTACGGCGCCGGGGAGAACGAGAGGTTCCTGTCCCCGTTCGTCAGGGCGCACCGGGACGAGGTCGTCATCGCCACCAAGTTCGGCCTGGCGATCGACCCCGACGACCCGACCAAGCGGATCATCCGCAACGACGCGGCGTACATCCGCGAGTCCGTCGAGGGAAGCCTGCGCCGCCTCGACGTCGACGTGATCGACCTCTCCTACATGCACCGCCGCGACGTGAGCGTCCCCATCGAGGAGACCGTCGGCGTCATGGCCGACCTGGTCCGCGAGGGCAAGGTCAAGCAGCTGGGCCTCAGCGAGGTCACGGCCGCCGAACTCCGCGCGGCCCACGCCGTGCACCCCATCGCCGCCCTGCAGTCCGAGTGGTCCCTCTTCAGCCGCGACATCGAGGCGAACGTCGTCCCCGCCGCCCGCGACCTCGGTGTCACCCTCGTCGCCTACTCGCCGCTGGGCCGAGGTTTCCTCACCGGCTCCTTCGCCCGCGCCGAGGACCTCACCGCCGACGACTTCCGCCGTCATCAGCCCCGCTTCACCGGCGACAACGCCGCCGCCAACGCGGCCCTGCTGGACCCGGTCCGCAAGGTCGCGGAAGCCCACGGCGCCACCCCGGGCCAGATCGCCCTGGCCTGGGTGCAGCGACAGGCACCCCTGCACGGCCTTCCCGTGGTCCCCATCCCGGGCACCCGCAAGCCGGGCCGGGTGGAGGAGAACACGGCGGCCACGCGGATCGTCCTCGGCGAGGAGGACATGACCCTGCTGGAACCGCTGGCGGCCCAGGTGGCGGGCGACCGCTACGCGGACATGCGGTTCACCTCCGCGGGCAGGGAGTAGCGCGGAACTCCGCAGCGGGGCGCGCTGAACGCCGAGGCGGGGCGCGTGGGGCCGTCACCCCCCAGGGGTGCGGGGAACCGCGCGACCGGCCACGAGGCACCGTCACCGACCCACGGCGCTCCCCGAGAACGGCGCAGTGGCTACAACTCGGCCAGCAGCTCCGCCTTCTTCACGCTGAACTCCTCGTCGGTGACCAGCCCCGCCTCGTGCAGTTCCCCCAGATGCCGGATCCGGTCGGCGATGTCGGCCGGATCCCGCCGGGGACCGGCGGCGGCCACCGGCTCCACGGGCCCGGCGGAGCCGGACCGTACCGCCGCCAGAACCGCCGCGGCGAACGGCAGCGACTCGTGCACCGGCCCGTACCCCAGCCCGAACACGACGGCGGCCGGATCATGGTCCGGCTGCGCCGGCTGCTCGCCGTTGGCATCGCGCCGCAGCAGCCGCAGGTATCCCTCGAACACCTCCGGCGAGCGCCACTCCACCCCGCTGAGCGCGCTCACCGGGAAACTCTGGTCCCCGGCCTTCCACTTCGCCGAGGAAGCGCCCGTCCAGGACCACCGGAACGACACCGACCGTCCGTCGAACGAGGCCTTGCCGTCGTACGCCTTGAACTGCAGCGGCACTTCGGGCGCCGCCACCAGGAAACGGTCGGCGGGCCCCGACCCGGTCAGCCGGGCCCGCAGCTCGTCGGCGTAGTACTCCGCGAGCGTCTCCCGCTCGGCCGGCAGCACCAGCCGGTACGGGTCGGAGCCCTCCTTGAGCTGGTCCGCCGCCGCCTCCATCAGCGGATCGGCGCCCGGTCGCGGCACGGCACGCAGGACGACGGTGCCCCGCTTCCCGGGTGTCAGCGTCACCCCCTCGATCGCCTCCAGGGGGACGCGTCGCTCACCGAGCGCCTGGAACAGCTTCGGCGTGCGAATCCCCCGTTCGAAGCGGATGAGCACGGAGTCGGACTCGAACTCCCAGGCGGCATGAAATCCGGCCAGTACGTCACCCATGCGGCTCATCGTATGCGGGCGACGCGGGGAAGTCCCGACCGTGGCGAACCGCACTTCTGCCCCCTCTCTACGCGCGTCAGGCCGCAGCGCTGTCGGACAGACCCGCTGAACACGTGTCGTCCTCCCGCGCACAGCGCACCGACGCGTAGGCGCCGATGCCGATTTCGGCGAAGTTGTGCAAACTCTCCGTGCCCGGCTCGAAATAGCCGCTGTGTCCCCGGGCGTCGGCGGCCGACAGGATGCGCGCCCCGAACTCCGAGGAGACCGGGTCGGCACCGTGGCCGAGCCCGCCGACCTCCAGATAGGGCACGTCCTGGATCCAGTCGTCGGCGTCCCGCATGGCCCACACCCGGGCCCCCGTCCGCAGCTGGCCCACCGAGTCGGCGCGCATGCCGGGGCTGCCGGCGACCGCGATGTCGGTGACCCGGGACGGCAGCGAGGACGCGGCGACCCCGCAGACCACCGAGCCGTAGCTGTGGCACACCAGCGCGACGGTGGAGCCGCCGGGCAGACTGCGCACCAGCGTGTTCAGCCGGACCGCGCCCTGTTCCGCGCGCAGCGCGGTGGCCGAGTCGAGGCCGAGGCCGGTGGGCGCGGTGTAGTCGGCCCAGGCGATGACGGCCGTGGGCGTCCCGGGGTCGGCCGAGCGCTCGGCGTCGTAGAGCGATTCGGCCATGCCGACGGGGGCGGAGAACCGGCGCTCGGTGCGCTGGAAGTTGATGATGCTGGTGTCGACACCGGGGACGACGACCGAGACGCGCTCGGCCGTGTCCAGATCGCCGAAGACCTCGGCGACCCGGCCGTTGCCCTCGGGGTCGAAGGCGAGGATGTGCCGCTTCTCCGCGGCGAGCATGTCGAAGCGGTGCGTCCGGCGGCCCGCCTCGTGCCGGCCGGTCACGGAGAGCCGCTGGTCGTGCATGCGCGCGCGTTCACGCTCGCTCTGCCGGTGCAGCGCGAGGCGGTTGGCCCGGTAGCGCAGCTCGACGGGGGCGCCGGCCATGTTGCCGACGGCGAGCGGGTACCTGTGGGCGAGTCTGCCGCGCTGGTGCGCGGTGAGCGAGGCGAAGAAGGCGGCCAGGCGGTGCGGGGAGGCGTCGGCGTCCGGCAGGTCGCGGCCGTCGAGGTGGCCGCGCTGCCACGCGGAGAGCGACGCCTGCAGCGGCGACTCCTCGCGGTGGCTGCGGATCGCGGTCCAGCCGGTGGTCGCCAGCATCACGAAAACCACGGCCAGCGCCAGCAGTGCGCGCCAGACGTTCAGTTGCGGGGTGGAGTCGAAGGAAGTCACTGAAAGGACACACTAAGAGAACGGAAGGGTCTCGCGTTAACCAAGTGAGAGGGATCACGTTTCGATCACACACCATCCGCGCGCTGCGCACGGGAAGGTCCCGATGGCGCCTTTCCTCACGCTTTTCAGCCAGTACGCCACTTTTCGGCCAACGTCGGTCGTACGGCGTCCAGATGCGCGGCGGTCAGTTCGCGCATCGCGTCCATGCTGAGGTCGCCGCCCTGGGCCCACATGCGCTCGGTCACCCTCATCACCCCGCCGAACAGGGCCACCGCCACCCGCGGCCGGGGGTCGGTGTGCACGTCGAGCCCCTCGCGCTCGGCGACGATTCCCTCCAGCTCCCGCGCGACCTCGTCCGAGCGTCGCAGATGGGCGGCCAGCAGCGCGGGTGTCGACTCGATCATGCCGTAGGCGCGCAGGTAGAGGTCCACGGGGACGACCCGGTCGACGGCCTCGCCGATGGCGTCCCAGCCCTCCAGCACGGCGTTGCGCATCGCCTCCAGCGGCGCCTCGTGCGCCGGGCGGGCGCGCACGGCGGCCAGGAAGTGCGCCTGGGTGAGGTCCATGGCCGCGAGGGCCGCCTCCTCCTTGCCCGCGAAGTAGCGGAAGAAGGTGCGCTGCGAGACGTCGACGGCCTCGGCGATCTCGTCGACCGTCGTCGTCTCGTAGCCCTGGGTGGTGAACAGCTCCAGGGCGGCCCGCAGCAGTGCGTCGTGGGTGCGCTGCTTCTTGCGCTCCCGCAGCCCCGGCCGCTCGTGCGCCGTCGCCGCCGTGGCAGCCGTCTCCATGAACCCTCGTCTCCACCCGCCCCCTGCGGCGAGTGACGTGACAGTTACCGACTTGTGAACTGGTTTGTCAACTGTCAGTCGCTGTCATTAGTCTCGCGCGTATGACTAGTCAGACCACTGTCGACAAGACGGGACCGGGGGACAACACGCCAGTCGTCCCGTCGGACCCGACGACGGACCGGGGCCGGGGCCTGCGCGGACATCCCTGGTTCACCCTCCTCACCGTGGCCGTGGGCGTCATGATGGTCGCCCTCGACGGCACCATCGTGGCGATCGCCAACCCGGTCATCGCGGACGACCTCAAGGCGAGTTTCGCCGAGGTCCAGTGGATCACCAACGCGTACTTCCTCGCGCTGGCGGTCACCCTCATCACCGCGGGCAAGCTGGGCGACCGCTTCGGCCACCGCCAGACCTTCCTCATCGGTGTGGTCGGCTTCGCCGCCGCCTCCGGGGCCATCGGCCTGTCGGACTCGGTCGCCTTCGTGGTGACCTTCCGTGTCTTCCAGGGCCTGTTCGGTGCGCTGCTGATGCCGGCCGCGCTCGGCCTGCTCCGCGCCACCTTCCCCGCCGAGAAGCTGAACATGGCGATCGGGATCTGGGGCATGGTCATCGGCGCCTCCACCGCGGGCGGCCCGATCCTCGGCGGCTTCCTGGTGGAGAACGTCAGCTGGCAGTCGGTGTTCTGGATCAACGTTCCCGTCGGCGTCCTCGCCGTGGCCCTGGGCGCCTGGATCCTGCTGGACCACCGCGCCGAGAACGCCCCGCGCTCCTTCGACCTCCTCGGCATAGCCCTGCTCTCCGGAGCCATGTTCTGCCTGGTCTGGGCGCTCATCAAGGCCCCCGAGTGGGGCTGGGGCGACGGCCTGACCTGGACCTTCGTCGCCGCGTCCGTCGCCGGCTTCGGTCTCTTCGCCTTCTGGGAGACGAAGGTGCGGGAGCCGCTGATCCCGCTGGGCCTCTTCCGGTCCGTCCCGCTGTCCGCGGGTGTCGTCCTGATGGTCCTGATGGCCATCGCCTTCATGGGCGGCCTGTTCTTCGTGACGTTCTACCTCCAGAACGTGCACGGGATGAGCCCCATCGACGCGGGTCTGCACCTCCTCCCGCTCACCGGCATGATGATCGTCGGCTCGCCGCTGGCCGGCGCGCTGATCACCAAGGCCGGACCGCGCGTCCCGCTGGCCGGCGGCATGGCCTTCACCGCGATCGCGATGTACGGCATGTCGACGCTGGAGACCGACACCGGCAGCGCCGTGATGTCCCTGTGGTTCGCGCTCCTCGGCCTCGGCCTGGCCCCGGTCATGGTCGGCGCCACCGAGGTCATCGTCGGCAACGCGCCGCTGGAGCTGTCCGGTGTCGCCGGTGGTCTCCAGCAGGCCGCGATGCAGATCGGCGGCAGCCTCGGCACGGCCGTACTGGGCGCCGTGATGGCCTCCAAGGTCGACGGCGACCTCCCGGGCAACTGGGCGGACGCCGGTCTCCCGCCGCTCACCGAGGCCCAGCTCGGCCAGGCGTCCGAGGCCGTCCAGGTCGGTGTCCCGCCGGTCGCCGACGGCACCCCGCCGGAGGTCGCGGCGAAGATCGCCACGGTCGCGCACGACACGTTCATGTCCGGCATGGGTCTGGCGTCCCTCGTGGCCGCCGGCGTCGCGGCGGTCGCCGTCCTCGTGGCGTTCCTGACCAAGCGCGGCGAGAACGCGGAGGCGGGCGCCGGGGCGGCGCACATCTGACCGCCCACCGCTGCTTCGCGCGCGGGTTTCCGCCCGCGTTCGCCTATCAGGGTGACAACGCCGAAGATCGCTTCCACTCCGTAGGCGCCGCAGGTCACAGTGGGTCAAGTCCTCCGCATGGCATGGTCGTTGCCGGCGGGGAGACCCGGGGGTCTGCGGCGCGCTGCCGGAGGGGGGCAGCGCGCGCGGCCGGTGTCCGCCAACACCCCCTGGTTTCAACCACTGCGCGGGGGTACCCGTCGTTCTGTACGCGAACTGACCGCGAGGTTCAGGGAGTTGATGACGATGGCGGGCTTCGGACACGGTACGCGCAGGCACCCCCGAGCACGTGGCCGGACGTGGTCACAGAGCGGGCCGGATCGCGCGACCCTCGGGATCGTCGGCGTCATCTGCGCGGTCGCGGGATTCTTCGTCCTGGGCATCGTCCTCGGCCCGGTGGCGGTCCTCTGCGGCTGGCTGGCGATGAACCGCACCTGGTCCGGCACCCGCCCCGTCCCCGCGGTCGTCGCGGTCGTCCTGGGCGCGATCGACACGATCCTGGCCATCATCTGGCTCGCGAGCGCGGCCGGGCCGGGAACCGGTCTGCTCTGACGGCGCGGGTGGCCCCGCACTCCTGAGAAGCAGTGGGCGCAGCCCCTGCTTCTCAGGAG
>NZ_JBHVDD010000134.1:0-16576 GCF_042802995.1 Streptomyces sp. NPDC057438 | reverse complement strand
CCGACGCGCCAACGTCGGCCTACTCGATACCAGTCGATCGATCACTCGGGAAGGTACGCCCTCCCGAGCAGATCCACAGGATCTGAGCATTGCTCGGCCGAAGGAGGCTTTGCGTTGGTGGTGCTGCCCGCCGGGGTCGGACAGGGCCACGGTGTGGCCGGCCGGGCAGGTCACGATGGCGGTGGTGGTGTCGATGGCGAAGTCGTCGAGGGTGAAGCCGCCGGGGACGGCAGGCCGCAGCGGTGCGGGCTTGAGGAACAATCGGTGCCCTGCCCGGTGCAGGGCCTGGCGGGCGTCGCCGGTGGAGTAGGCGGTGTCACCGAAGGCGTCCACCGGTGTGTCCTCCTCGGCGAGCAGGTCCAAGCCGACGGCGGCCTCGTGGTGTTCGGGCCCTGCGCCGGGCCGCAGGGCGACGGCGGTGTATGAGCCGGTCTCGGGCTCGACGGCCAGGTGGGCCTTGTATCCGTCCTGCCGGTGGGAGCGGGTTTTGTGGATGTGGCGGGCTTGGGGGTCGACGGTGGACACGATCCGCTCACGGGCGGTGCCTTGGGTGATGCGCCAGCGTCCGTCGGAGTCCTCGGCGGGCTCGACGTCCTGGCCTGCGACCAGGGCCAGGATGCCCACCGCGTTCGCGGCTTTGTCGCCGAGTTGCTGGTCGGGCAGGTGGCCCAGCAGTCGCAGCGCATCCGTGACCAGTGCGTCGACCAGCTCGGCGCGGGCCTGCTCGTCGTTCCAGGCGATGCGGGGCTTGCCCGGGTCGGTGTAGTCGTGCGCGCCGCACTGGGCAGCGGCGACCACGTCGGCGCCGGGCACCTCGCGGACCACCGCGCGGACGGCGGCGATGATCTGGGTGACGGTGTCCTGGGTGGCGACCGCGTCGTCCAGCACGGTGGAGTCCAGCGTCCGGCGGTGCTTGCCCTTGAGGACGCCGGTGGCCTTCACGACCTCGCGCACGGCCTCGAAGATGCGGTTCGGGCGGGCGGAACGGGCCAGCCGGCGGCGGAAGTAGGCCAGCAGTGACGGATCGAACGCCATGTCGTGAAGGCCCAGCCCGCATCCTGCCTTCCACCGCAGATCGCACCGCAGTTCCTGGACCGTCTCGAAGTCCGACAGCCCGTGCAGGGCCTGCAAGGTGATCGCGGCGGCCAGGATCTGCGGCGGCATGCTCGGCCGTCCGTTCGCCGACGGATACATGTCCGCGAACATCTCAGCCGGGAACAGCTCGCCACGATGCTCGGCCAGGAACGCGAACACACTCCCTGTCGGCGTACACACGATCGTCCCCGGTCGCGTACGAGTGAAAAGGGCCGTTTGATGGTGCGGTGAATCGTGGTGCCCGGCAGTCTGCTGCTCGTCCGGTGAAGGGTGGCGGAGGGCGGTGACGCGGTGGTTTTGGACCCGCAGCGCTGGCTGGAACTGCGGCGGTTCCGTGCTCTGGTCGAGTCAGGAGCGGTCAGTCTGACGGAGGTGGCCAAGGAGACTGGGCTGGACCGCAAGACGGTCCGCAAGTATCTGTCGAGCACGGCGGCGTCGGTGCCGCCGAGGCGGACGTCGAACGGCCGGCCCCGGAAGAAAGTGGTCGACGAGGTTGCCCCGTTGATCGACGCGATGCTGCGGGCAGAGATCCTCATCAAGGGCGCCGTGGTGCACGAGCGTCTGGTGAAGGAGTACGGCTCGACGATCAACTATCAGCGGGTCAAGCTCTATCTGCAGGAGGCACGGCCGCGGATCGCGAGTGAACTGGGCATCGAGCCGCGGGAGTTGGCGGGTATGCACCGCCGCTTCGAGGTGGTTCCCGGGGCCCAGGCTCAGGTCGACTGGGGCGACGAAGGCAAGATCCTCGCCCACCTGGGAATCCCGAAGGTCTACTCGTTCCATATGGTGCTGTCGTACTCGCGCGATCCGTTCTGCTGCTTCACCACGAGCCAGGACCTGCAGACCTTCTTCGACTGCCACCGGCGGGCGTTTGCGCACTTCGGCGGGGTGCCGATGTCGATCGTCTACGACCGGACCAAGACCGTCGTGCGCCGGCACGTCGCCCCGGGCGAGGCGGTGCCGCTGCATCCGGAAGCGGTCGGCTTCGCCGGCCACTACGACTTCGATATCGACGTGCTGGCCGCCTACCGGCCCACCGGCAAGGGCCGGGTCGAACGCCAGGTGTTGATCGTGCGTGATCACGTGCTGGCCGGCCGGGCGTTCTCCTCGCTCGAGGAGCTGGATGCCGCCTTCATGGCGTGGGTGCCGCAGCGACGCGCCCGCACCCACGCCACCCACCACGAGGTCATCGGACACCGCGCCGCCCGGGATCACGCCGCCCTCAAGCCGTTGCCGCCCTCGCCCTATCTGGTGGCCGAGCGGCATCTGCGGCCGGTCGGCAAGGACTGCCTGGTCGCGTTCGGCGGAAACCTCTACTCGGTGCCCGCCCGCAAGGTCCGCCCGCGTCAGCTGGTCGAGATCAGAGCGACGAAATCCCAGGTCATGCTGCACACGACGGTCCCCGATGCCAGCGGCGAGACCCTGCTGTCCAGCCATCCGCGGGCAGTCGGCCGCGGCGTGGTCGTCAAGCAGGACGAGCACTGGGATGGCCTGCCGACCGGCAAGAACCGCCGCACCACGACGGGCGACGAGCCGCCACCACCGCGGAGCGAGTCCTCCGTGTCCGGTCGCATCGGGCCGTTGCAGGCCCTGTTGAACCGGGCCGCTGCAACCCAGATCGAGGTCGGGAGACGGCCGTTGTCGGTCTATGACGAACTGACCGGCACCCGGCCCTTCACCACCAACTCCCCGTCGAAGGAGTCGTCTTGAGCGAGCTGACCGGCAACCGCATCCGCACCACGGCCGGCAAGCTCGGCCTGCCCCACCTGGCGGAGACCATCAACGAATACGCCCGCCGGGCCGACGAGGCGAAGATGGGCTACCTCGACTTCCTCGACCTGGTCCTGTCCGAAGAACTCGCCGTCCGCGACGACCGCCGCTTCCGCCAGGGCCTGCGGCTGTCGAAGCTGCCGCACCACAAGACGCTGGACGAGTACGACTTCTCCTTCCAGCCCGAGCTCGACCCTCGCAAGGTCAAAGACCTCGCCAGCCTCTCCTTCGTCGACGGCAAGGCGAACGCCGCGCTGCTGGGGCCACCCGGGGTGGGCAAGACGCATATCGCCGTCGCTCTCGCAGTCGCGGCCTGCCGGGCCGGCTACTCGATCTACTTCACCAGCCTCGACGACATGGTCCGCAACCTGAAGGCCGCCGAAGCGGCAGGCCGACTGGTCAACAAACTCGGCACCTACCTGCGGCCGAGCGTCCTCGTGGTCGACGAAGTGGGCTACCAGCCCCTCGAACGCGCCGAGGCGAACCTGGTCTTCCAGGTCATCTCCAAGCGCTACGAGAAGGGCTCCATCATCCTGACCTCGAACAAGACCTTCAGCGAATGGGGCCAGGTCTTCGGCGACGAGGTCCTCGCCACCGCCATCCTCGACCGCCTCCTGCACCACTGCGAAGTGATCGCGATCAACGGCCCGAGCTACCGGCTCAAGAACCGCCTCCAGGCCATCGAGCGAGAGACCGACGTGGCCTAACAACTGGGGACATTCAAACGTACCGGCCCGGCCCGAAGGGAGAGTACGCCGACACTCCCTGCCGGGATCAGATCCCGGCAGGTCTCCCACACGTCCGGCCCGACCATCTCGCCGACCCATTCGCCCATCGCCACATGACGAGTCTGGCCCTGCCGCTGACGCGGCAGGGCCAGAACCCAAGATCTTCATGAGCCTTCTAGCCGAGCGGCGCCGTCCGCCGCCACGGGTGCAGCTCCTCCAACCGGCCCGCCACCTCCAGGAGTCGCTGTTCCGAGCCCGGGCGGCCCACCAGCTGCACCGCGCAGGGCGCGCCCGACGGCAGTGTGCCGAACGGCACGGACATCGCCGGCCAGCCCGTGAGGTTCCACGGAGGCGTCAGCGGCGAGCAGGCGGTGTTCACCAGCAGATTGCGCAGCCACCCCCGCTCGTGCCAGTTCGCGGCGGCGGGTCCGCGCCGGGCCAGCGCCGGGGTGAGGAGCACGTCGTGCTCGGCGAAGAACGGCTCCAGCCGCAGCCGCAGCCGTTCCCGGCGGTCGCCCGTGCGCACCCCCTTGACGAAGCGCCGCCCCACGGCCGCGTGCATCCGCGTGCGCCGGGTGAGCAGCTTCGGATCGAGGCCCTCGGCGTCCACCGCCGTGCCCGCCGTCCAGTGCGCCAGCGAGGTCGTGCCCAGCCAGACGGGATACGGCGGGTCGGCCGGCCGGACCGTCAGCCCGGCCCCGGTCAGCAGCCCGGCCGCCCGGCGCGCGGCGTCGGCGTACGGGCGGGTGACACTCACCCCGACCAGCGGGCTGCGCACGGACAGGGCGATGCGCGGGGCGGACGGGGCGACGTCGGAGGGCCTGCCGGTGTCGGTGCCCGCCAGGACGCCGAACATCAGCCGGGTGTCCTCGACGGTCGTCGCCAGCGGGCCGTTCTCCGACATGCCGAACCAGTCGCCGTTCCCGATGTCCGCCGGGACGACACCGAAGCCCGGCTTGAGCCCGAGCAGACCGCAGTTGGCCGCCGGTATCCGCAGCGACCCCATCCCGTCGTTGCCGAGGGCCAGCGGCACCAGCCCGGCGGCGACGGCGGCGGCGCTGCCGCCCGACGAGCCGCCCGTCGTGCGCGAGGTGTCCCAGGGGTTTCGGGCGATGCCGTGCACGCCGTCCGTGGTGCCGAACACACACAGCTCGGGCACGTTCGTCAGCCCCACGACCACCGCACCCGCCGCCCGCAGCCGGGCCACGGTCACATGGTCGTCCCCGACCGGCGTCCGCGGGGTCGCGGCGGACCCGTTCCGGGTGGACTCGCCCCGCACGGCGAGGTTGTCCTTGACCGCCACCGGCACGCCCGCCAGCGGCAGTCCGGCGAGGTCGGCCCGGCCGGCCACCTCGTCCGCCTCGGCCAGGGCCGCCTCCGTCCGGACGGTGCGGAACGCCCCGACCCGTCCGTCCAGCGCCTCGATCCGCTCCAGGTGCTCCGCCACCACCTCCCGCGGCGTGACCCGCCCCTCCCGTACGGCGGCGGCCATCTCGGCGGCGGTCCGGCCGGTCCAGCTGGTCACGGGCGCTCCCTGGCGGTGTCGTGCGCGCAGGTCTCGTACGCCGTGCGCGAAGGCGTACCCGTGAGTAGTGATCGAGTACGGGAGCACTGTGCCCTGCGGCGAGGCCCCGCGTCGAGGGTCCGCGGGGAAGAAGTCCGTCCGTGGGCCCGCTACGGCTCGCGCGCGGGCGCTCCGGCCAGCCGGGTCGGCGGCATGAACTCCCGCACGTACGTCCGCTCCCAGCAGGCACCGGTCTCCCGCAGCTCGCGCCAGGTCGTGTAGCGGTAGCGGAACAGCCGGGCGCGGACGAAGCGGGGCGGGGCGTCCGCGGGGAACGGGGAGCGGCGGAGCAGTCGCAGGGTGTCGCGGTCGTTCTCCAGGAGCCGTTCCAGCAGGGCGCCGAACCAGGAGCCGGCGTACGCCGGGGAGAGCGCGGCG
The DNA here is from genome assembly GCF_042802995.1 of Streptomyces sp. NPDC057438. Lineage (NCBI taxonomy): Bacteria > Bacillati > Actinomycetota > Actinomycetes > Kitasatosporales > Streptomycetaceae > Streptomyces > Streptomyces sp. NPDC057438. Next base: position 11,041 of record NZ_JBHVDD010000134.1, on the reverse strand, counting down.
AACCACATCAGCCAGTCGAGCCGCAGATGGTACGGGGCGAACTGCCGCGGCCAGCGCCGCGGATCTCCCGGCTTGCCCCGGAACTCGTACTCCCGCCACCGCGCTTCCTCGTGCGGCACGTCGTCCGCGGTCCCCTCGACCACCACCTCGTACCGCACCCGGCTGACACTCCCGAACGCCCCGTAGGTGTTGACCAGGTGCAACGGGTCGAAGGAGCGGTTCATGACCTGGCGGCGGGAGAGCATGTTGCGCACGGGGCGGCAGCTGAGCGCGAGGACCAGGACGGCGACGGCGAGCACCACGACCGTGTACCACAGGGGAGCGCCGGGGGTCTTCGGCGCCGCCCCGCCGAAGTCGACCGCGGACAGGGCCAGCACGATCGTGAGCCAGTTCAGCCAGGCGAAGTTCCCCGACAGCACGAGCCAGAGCTGGGTGAGGATCATCAGCGAGGCGGCGGCCGTGGCGACCGGCTGCGGGGCGAACAGCAGGAAGGGCACCACCAGCTGGGTGACGTGGTTGGCGGCCACCTCGACGCGGTGCAGCGGCTTCGGGAGGTGGTGGAAGAACCAGCTGAGCGGACCGGGCATCGGCTGGGTCTCGTGGTGGTGGTCGAGGCACGTGAGCTTCCGCCAGCACGCGTCGCCGCGCATCTTGATCAGCCCGGCGCCGAACTCCACCCGGAACAGCACCCAGCGCAGCAGGAACAGTACGACGACCGGCGGCGCCACCTCGTCGTTGCCGAGGAAGACGGCCAGAAAGCCCGTCTCCAGGAGCAGCGACTCCCAGCCGAACCCGTACCAGGTCTGCCCCACGTTCACGATCGACAGGTACATCGCCCACGGCACCAGCCACAGCGCCATGCCCGCCCAGAGGGGCAGCAGCGAGTCCAGCCCCGCGACGAGCGCCGCCGAGACCGCGCAGCCCGCCCAGGCCCACCCCGCGAAGAAACGGTCCGAGTAGTGGCGGTGGAACACGCTCGGTGCCCGGTGGAACGGCACCCGCTCGACGAAGCGGGGCACCGGCAGCATGCCGCGCTCCCCGATCAGCGCGCGGAACTGCAGGGCCGCCCCCAGGAAGGCGACCAGATAGAGGGCGGCCAGCGACCGCTGGAGCAGCAGTCTGCCCAGCCAGAGCTCGGGTGCCGTGAACCAGTCCACGCCACCGACGATAGTGACTGCGCCGACGAGACTCACTCCACTCGAATATTCGGGCAAATAATGTCAAAGTGGCCCCATGGTTGATCGGGGAGCGAGCGATTCGGACGTCCCGGACGACTGGCTCTCCCACCCGGACCCGGTCCTGGCGCTCAACCTCATGGGCACCTTCGACTGGGACCTCGACGCCGGTGCGTTCCACATGGACGCCACGGCCCATGAGATCTTCGACGTGCGCCCGGACGAGTACGACGGCAACCCCGAGACCCTGTCGCTGCGGGTGCCCCCGATGGAGGGCCGCAGACTCGACACCCTCGTCTCGCAGGCGCTCAAGGACGGCAGCGAGAACTACGGCGCCTACTTCCGCCTCCGGCTGCGCGACGGCACCATGCGCTGGACCCACACCCAGGGCTACATCCGCCGCGACGCGACGGGCCGTCCGTACCGGGTCATCGGCATCGTCCGTGACGCCACCCGGGAACTGCGCGAGATCCGCTCCCGCACCGAGCGGGCCGCGCACGACGAGGTCCGCCGCCGGCAGGCCAACGTCGTCCAGATCATCACCGCCGCCCTGGCCCACGCCCGGACCGTCCAGGACGTGATCGACGTCCTGGAGGACACTGACGGCCTCACCCACCTCGGCGCGACCAGCCTGGTCATGGGCCTGGTGGAGGCCGGGCGCGTCCGGATGGTCGCCGCCGGCCCCCAGGACAGCTACGTGCCCGGCACCCGCGTCACCCGCCTCGACGTGAAGTACCCGATGAACGAGGTCGTACGGCAACTCGTCCCGCACTTCATCGAGTCGCCGGAGGAGTTCGCCGAGTCCTACCCGCTGCTGTGGCCGCACATCACCGACCTCAAGATCACCTCGGCCGCCTATCTGCCACTGATCGTGCAGGCCCGCCCCATCGGCGCGATGGGGCTGCTCTACAACGACCGGCGCGGCTTCAGCTCCGAGGAACGCGACGTCCTCATCGCGCTCGGCAGCAGCATCGCCCAGAGCCTGCAGCGCGCCATGTTCTACGAGCAGGAGAAGGACCTCGCCGAGGGCCTGCAGCAGGCCATGCTGCCCAGGTCCATCCCCAGTGTCCCCGGCGCCGACATCGCCGTCCGCTACCGGGCCGCGTCCTTCGGGGGCTCCCTCGGCCGGGACATCGGCGGCGACTGGTACGACCTGATCCCGCTGCCCGGCGGGCGGGTCGGCGCGGTCATCGGCGACGTCCAGGGCCACGACACGCACGCGGCGGCCGTCATGGGCCAGCTCCGCATCGTCCTGAAGGCCTACGCCACCGAGGGCCACACCCCCGCCACCGTGATGGCCCGAGCCTCCGCGTTCCTCCACGAACTCGACACCGACCGCTTCGCCACCTGCCTGTACGCGGAGGCCGATCTGGCCACCGGGGTGGTCCAGGTGGTCCGGGCCGGGCACATCGACCCCCTCGTCCGGCACACCGACGGCAGCTGTCACCGGGTGACCGTGGAGGGCGGGCTGCCGCTCGGGCTGTCCGCCGAGTTCGGGGGCCTGGAGTACCCGGTGACCGCCATCGAGCTGGACCCCGGCCAGACGCTGCTGCTGTGCACCGACGGCCTCATCGAGGAACCGGGCGCCGACCTCGACGACGGCATGCGGACCCTGCGGGCGCTGATCGCCACCGGGCCGGACGACGTGGACGACCTCGCCGACCGGCTCATCGACGTGGCGGAGGAGCGGGGCGGTGACGACGACGTGGCCCTGCTCCTGCTGCGCCGCCGCAACCGCAGCGCCGAGCAGCCCGGCGGACGGCTCCAGCAGCACGTCGGGCCCGGCGATCCGGAGGCGCTCACGGAGGCACGGCACATGATCGGCGCGGCCGTGCGCACGTGGGGGGCACGGGACCGGGCCGACGAGATCGAGCTCGTCGCCGACGAGCTGATCACCAACGCGCTCATGCACACGGAGGGGGCCGCGATCGTGACGCTGCGGGCGCTGGCGGGGTCGGACCGGCGGTTGCGGGTGGAGGTGGAGGACTCCTCCAGCGCGCTGCCGCGGCGCCGGGAGGCGGGGGAGGCGGGGGTCTCGGGGAGGGGGCTGCTGCTCGTGGACCGGCTGACGGACGTGTGGGGGGTGGAGGCGCGGGGCGGGGGGAAGTGCGTGTGGTGCGAGTTCTTCCTGCCGCGTGCGTAGGGGGCTGATCTGGCGCGTCGTCGGCCGCGGGTCCGGTGGGGCGACCAGCCCTCACGCACCCGCACCCGACAACGCACCCCCCAGCGCCCGGTAGCACCCCGTGGCACCCTTGACGTATGCCTGAATTGCCCGAAGTCGAAGCGCTCCGGGACTTCCTGGTCGGGAGCCTCGTCGGGCACGAGGTCGTGCGCGTGCTGCCCGTGGCGATCAGCGTGCTGAAGACGTACGACCCGCCGGTCACCGCGTTCGAGGGGCGGGAGATCACGGACGTGCGGCGCTACGGGAAGTTCCTCGGCATCGAGGCGGACGGGGGAGAGCTGCACCTCGTGACCCATCTGGCGCGCGCCGGGTGGCTGCAGTGGAAGGACCGGCTGCCGGACGGTCCGCCGCGGCCGGGCGGCAGGAGCCCGCTGGCGCTGCGGGTCGCCCTGGAGACCGGCGAGGGCTTCGACCTCACCGAGGCCGGTACGCAGAAGCGGCTGGCGGTGTACGTCGTACGGGACCCGGCACAGGTCCCGGGCATCGCCCGGCTCGGTCCGGACCCCCTCGCCGACGAGTTCGACGTGACCCGCTTCGCCGGGCTGCTCGCGGGGGAGCGGCGGCAGATCAAGGGCGCGCTGCGCGACCAGAGCCTGATCGCCGGGATCGGGAACGCGTACAGCGACGAGATCCTGCATGCCGCGAGAATGTCGCCCTTCAGGCTGACCTCGTCGCTGAAGCCGGAGGAGACCCGGCATCTCCACGAGGCGCTGCGTACCACGCTCACCGAGGCCGTGGAACGCTCCCGAGGGCTGGCGGCCGGGAGGCTGAAGGCGGAGAAGAGGAGCGGGCTGCGCGTGCACGGCCGGACCGGAGAGCCCTGCCCGGTGTGCGGCGACACCGTCCGGGAGGTCTCCTTCAGCGACTCCTCGCTGCAGTACTGCCCGACGTGTCAGACGGGCGGCAGACCGCTCGCCGACCGACGGCTGTCCCGGTTGCTCAAGTAGGGCGACGGCGCCGTGCGAAAGTCACCCGGAGCCACCCGGAACCGAGTCCCGACCGCGTTCCGACGGAGTCTGACCATGATCCGCAACCATTGAAGGTACGGACCAATTCCGGGCGGCTCGGAGGCGGTTCGACGGGCCGGTCAGCGCCAGGCGGGGGCCTTGAGGGTCACCAGAAGCTCGCCCTCCTGGCTGCGCACCTCGAAGTGGCTGATGTCCTCGCGCTGCATGGCCGTGCCCCCCACCATCTCGGAGGCCTTGGCGGCGCCCTCGGGGGACTTCCAGTTGGCGGCCGTCTCCTCGGAGCCGTCCTTGCCGATCACGACGAGCCGGCAGGCGTGGACGCCCTCGGCCTCCTTGACCTTCAGCTCGATGTCGCTGCCCCAGAGCCGCTCCTCGGCCCTGACCTCGGCCCAGACGCCCGTCTTGGCGTCGGTGGCGGCCACGGTGTCCGGAGCCTCGCCCGGACCTGCGAGAACGGCCACGGCGGGACCGCCGACGGCGATGACCACGGACGCCGCGAGGGCGAACAGCCAGCGCCTGCGCTTGGCCCGGTGGCGGGCGGACACCTCGTCGAGCAGCCGCCCGAGCATCCGGGGCCCGGGGGCCGCGAAGGGGTGCACGGCGCGCGGTGTCGCGTTGCGGTAGAGCATCAGCTGCCGGGCAGCCGGACGGAACTCGGTGACCTGTACCGCGCACTGCGGGCAGCCGCGGACATGGTCCTCGAAGTGGAACGAATCCACCTCGTCCAGCACGCCCAGCGCGTACGCGCCGACGTCGTGATGACGATCCTGGGACCACATGGCAATTCCTCGGGCCGGTGTGCGGTGGGGGTTGCTTCCTGCCCCCACCGGTACGGACCGGACCGGCGAATCACTCAAGTCTCGCGACCAATGCCAACCAAAAGATTCGGAGCCCTCCGTCACGCGGATTGGTCCGGGACCGGGAAACTTGGTTCACCGAGGCCGCGACATCCGGGCGGCCGCCGGATGAACGCGGGGTGCCGGCGCTAGAAGAGGTGGATCGCCAGGTGCCCCAGCGGCAGACCGAGCCGCCAGGCCGGCGTCCAGACCTTTGGGCCGTCGTCCTCTCCCGGGACCGCGCCGCCCCCCGGCACCGCGTCCAGGTCGGGTGCGAGCAGCTCGGTCTCCTCCAGCCAGCGCCACGCGGCGGCGGCCAGCTCCAGATCGGGTGACGGGCCGCCCGTCTCCAGCGCCTCGGCGGTGAAGTCGGCCATGCGCTCGCACACCCAGTCCTGCCACGGCTGGTCGTACGCCGTCAGCGACAGCCACATCTCCAGCTGGGTGACGACCCGGATGCCGGACAGCTCACCGCCCGCGTCCGCGAGGAAGATGGTCAGCGCCAGGGCGTCCCGCCCCGCACGGAACTCGAAGGACGTCGGCGGCATCAGGTCGCCCGTCCGCAGCAGCTCCTCCGCGATGTACTCGGCGTAGAACCACGCCATCGGGACGGTCAGTTCGCCTCCGTCGGCGCCGTCCGTGCTCTCCTGCCCTCTGTTGTGCAGCATCCCTTCCTGCCTTCCTCCGGTGCGTGCGCGTCGCCCGACCCGGGCCTGGAGACCAGGCTGCGGGCCCCTCATCCGGAACACGGACAGAAGACAGCTGATTGCTCAACCGGGGTCCTCGGCAAGGCGCTTTACGGAGGTTTGACTCGGCCATGGGTTTCACCGCAGGTCGGCCGCGTATCCGGGAAGCACCCGGCGCAGGGCGCGCAGCGCGTAGTACGCGCGGGACTTCACCGTACCGGGCGGGATACCGAGGGCCTCGGCGGCTTCCGCCACACTCGCACCCTGGAAGTACACCTGCACCAGTACTTCGCGGTGCTCGGGAGTGAGTGTCTTCACAGCTTCCCGTACATCCAGCGTCGCCACCGACCGTTCGGCGTGATCGGCCATCACACGCGCGTTCTCCAGCACCGCGTCCCCCACCTCGGCGGGGCGCGCCTGCCGGGCCCGCCGCGCGTCGATGGCGAGCCGACGTCCGACGGTGAGCAGCCAGGGGCGTACGGAGTCGAAGTCGTCGGCGCGCAGCGCCTCGGGATGTTGCCAGGCGCGCACGAAGGTCTCCTGCACCAGGTCCTCGGCGCGATGGCGGTCTCCGTCGGAGAGCCGCAGCAGCAGGGCGAAGAGGGGGCGGCCGTGTTCGCGCTGGAGTTCGGCCAGCTCGTGTTCGGCGGTCGTCCCGTCGGTGATCGTGGTTCCGGCCGTCATGGCCGTATGGGAACGCGGGGCGCGGCGCGAGGACAGAGGCCGGTCACGGGTGTGCGGCGGGCGGTCGAACCTGTCGGCGAACGGTGCGACGAACGGTATGCCGCCGAACGGGTCCCGGTACTGCGGTGCACCGGTGTGCCTGCTTGACGGGTGTGTCCGGGGCATGTGGATTCGTCATGATTAGTCATTTGATGCGACAAAGCTGGGGTGCTCATCCATGACCGCACACAGAACTCCCGTCGCCGTCTCCGCCGCCCTCCTCCTGGCCGCGACCGCCGCCTGCCAGTACCCGGGCCCCTCCCCCCGGCCCGGGCCCTCCGCCCCCGGCGGGGACGGTGGCTTCACCCTCGTCGCCTCCGGTGACGTCCTTCCGCACATGTCGGTCATCGAGCAGGCACACGCCGACGCGGGCGGCGACGGCCACGACTTCGTGCCGATGCTCGCGGGTGTGAAGCACGTGGTGTCCGAGGCGGATCTGGCGATCTGTCATATGGAGACGGTCTACGGGGCGGACGGCGACTACAGCGGCTATCCGGTGTTCAGGTCACCGCCCGAGGTGGCGGAGGCCCTCGCGGTCACGGGGTACGACGCGTGCTCCACGGCGTCCAACCACACCCTGGACGACGGCGCGGCCGGTATCCGGCGCACCCTGGACGCGCTCGATCGCGCCGGCGTGCGGCACGCGGGTTCGGCGCGTACGGAGGAGGAGGCGCGGCAGCCGGCCCTGATGCGCGCCGGGGGCGCTCAGGTGGCGCACCTGGCCTACACCTACGGGACGAACGGCATCCCGCTGCCGGCGGACCGGCCCTGGGCCGTGAACCTGATCGACGGGGAGCGGATCCTGGCGGACGCCCGGGCCGCCCGGCGGGCGGGCGCCGACATCGTGGTGGTGTCGCTGCACTGGGGGACGGAGTGGCAGGACGCGCCCGACGAACAGCAGCTGGGCCTGGGGGAGGAACTCACCCGGGCGACCACCGGCGGGCGGCCCGCCGTCGACCTGATCCTCGGCACGCACGCGCACGTGCCGCAGGCGTACGAGAAGGTCAACGGGACCTGGATCGTCTACGGGATGGGCGACCAGGTGGCGGGGGCGATGCGCAACCACTCCGGTGCCGCCGACCCGCGCGGCAACCAGGGCACCCTGGCCCGCTTCCGCTTCGCCCCGCCCGCGCGTACGGGCGACCGCTGGGCGGTGACGAAGGCGGAGTTCGTGCCGCAGTGGTACGACGTCGGCCCGGGCCGGGTGGTCGACCTCGACTCCGCGATCGAGGCCGGGGCGGGGGCCGGCCTCACCGCCGTGCGCGACCGCATCAGGGAGATCGTCCTCAGCCGGGGCGCGGCACAGGACGGGCTGGTCACGGGACGGTAGCCGCCCGGCCCACGCCGCGAGCCCCCTGTCGCGGCCGTGGGCCCTCTGTCCCTGCGGTGCCTACGGCACCACCGTCACCGGCCAGCGGCCCGCCTTCACCAGGCGCAGGGCCACCGAGCCGACGATGCGGTGGCCGGCCTGCTGGGAGGCGCCCACCACCACCGCGTCCGCCTTCAGCTGCTCCGCCGCCGCCACCAGGCCGTTGTACGGGTCGCCGCGGAAGGTGTGGAACTCCCAGCGCACCTCGAAGATGCCCTTCACCTGCTCGGCGGCCTCCCGGATCTCCGCGACCAGGTGATCGGCGATCTCCTCGGTCGTCCCGGCGACCGGTACCCCGAGCGCCGCACCGGCCGCCAGCAGGGGCTGCACGTACACGATCGCGAGCAGCGCGTGCTGACGGCGGGCGAGGCCGGCGGCGTACGCCACCGCCCGCAGGGAGGTGTCGGAGCCGTCCAGTCCGACGAGGACGACCTTGGGCCCGTCGGTACCGCGTTCGAACCGGTGTGCTTGCTGATCGGTCACGGTCGCGAGGCTATCCGAGCACGCGGGCTCCGGCGTGCGCCAGGCGTGCGTCGGGGGCGCGGACGGCTACTCCCATCGGGTGTTTCCCTGCCGCCGCACCGGTGTCGTGGTGGTGCGGCGTCCCCATCTTGGTCGACTGATGAGTCATGACGAAGGATCAGATGTTCACGCGCCGGCACGTGGTGACGGGCACCGCCGCCCTGTTGGGCGCGGCCGTCACGGCGGGCACCGCCGCTCTGCTCGTCGGTGACGGAGGTTCCGGCGGCGCGGCCCGGGCCGACGCTCCCGGCCCGGCTGCGGGTCCCGGGGGCCGCCCGGCGCTCAAGCCCTCCTCCTACCGTCTGCGGCCCATCGCGGGGTACGGCCCGCCGCCCCGGCGCCGCACGCTCGTCCCGCCCGCCGTCCGGCGCGAGCCCTTCCTGCGGGTCGACGGACGCGGCCGCGGCATGGTGCTGACCTTCGACGACGGCCCCGACCCCCGCTACACCCCGGACATCCTGCGCATCCTGCGTCACCACGACGTCCGGGCGATGTTCTTCGTGTGCGGCGAGATGGCGGTCCAGCACAAGGACCTGCTGCGGGAGATGGCCGACGACGGCCACGTGGTCGGCAACCACACCTGGTCCCATCCGTTGCTCACCACCCTCTCCCGGTCCAGGATCCATTCCGAGATGGGCCGCACCAGCGAGATCATCGAGAAGGCGTACGGCGAGCCGCCGCTGTGGTTCCGCGCCCCGTACGGTGCCTGGAACCGGGCCGCGTTCCGGTTCGGCGCGGAACTCGGCATGGAACCGCTCGCCTGGACCGTGGACACCCTCGACTGGCGGACGCCCGGCGCGCGCACCATCGCCCGGCGCGTGGAGGACGGGGCAGGCCCCGGTGTCGTCGTGCTCTCCCACGACGCCGGAGGGGACCGCTCGCAGAGCGTCAGGGCCCTGCGCGACTATCTGCCCGAACTGCTGGATTCCGGCTACCGCATCACCGTGCCCCAGCGGGAATACGTGTAGCGCGCTTTGTGCAGTGCATTCCTCTTGACGTCCTGCCCGCCCGGCCGGGGAACGCTCAGCGAACCTCGACCAGGCGGGCGAACACGACGACGTTCCCGTCGTAGCCGTTCTGCTTGGAGAAACCGCCGCCGCAGGTGATGACCCGCAATTCGGGAATTCCGCTGTTCCCGTAGACCCGGTCGCCCGGGAAGTCGTTCTTCGCGAAGACCTCGATACCGTAGATCTCGAACACGGCGGTCTTCCGGTCCGCGCGCAGGATCTCCACCTTGGAGCCCTTCTTCAGCGCTCCCAGTCCGTAGAACACGGCGGGACCCTGGTTGTTGTCCACATGACCGACGACCACGGCGGTGCCCTTCTCGCCGGGGGAGACCGCGCCGGTGAACCACCCGGCGAGGTTCGGGTCCCGGGCCGGCGGCGCGTCCACCCAGCCCTGGGCGTCCAGCCCGACGGGCATCGCCGGCGCGTCGACCCGGATCGAGGGGATCCGCACCCGGTCCACCATGGAGTACGGCAGCGGGTCGGGGACATGGGTGAAGGTGCCGTGCGGGGTGCGGCGACTGTCCGCGGCCGCGGCCGACGCGGGCTGCGGCGGGCCCACGTCGAACTCTCCCGAACCATTGCGGATGAGAGCGAGACCGGTCAGCAGGACAAGCGCTATCACGCCCCATGGGGCACGCTTCCTCCGCGGCTCCTCCCATTCGGCCTCGGCCGGTCCGGACGAAGACATATCCCATCCCCTCTCGACCCGGCCGTCGCCGTGTCCCTCGCGCATACGGAAAAGCTAAGCCTGCCGCACGGCGAAGGCGACGGGGCAGGTGCGAACGGGTGGCGGGGGCGGGGAGTTCTGCGCCATCCGGGTTCGCCGCCCGGAGGAATTTTCTGACGGTGCGTGACCTGCGGCGATATCCGATCGTACGGAGATATCCCGGCGTGTCTCTCCCGGGGGAATCACCAGGACGGACCAGCGCCGAAATGCGGGCCCGCGCACGGCATCTGAGGGTCTTTTCAGGGAGGCGTTTTCTCGCCGATCGACCGGGGACGGGACCCGGGGCGTCTTCCGCGGAGGATCACATGCGTACTACTCGTGTCCTGGCGGCCTCGGCCGCCGCGGTCGCCCTGGTCGGAGTGGCCGCGCCGACGGCCGCCGCCTGGGACCAGCCGAGCGCGGTCACGGCCGCTCCCAACGTCATCGCCCGCGGCGGCCAGCTCGTCCTCACCGTCACCGGTGGTGACGCGTGCGCGATCGCCGGCAGCACCATCGGCTCGAACGCCTTCCCCACCACCAACCTCAGGTCCATGGGCGGCACGACCGCCACGGCCACGGTGCGGGTCAACGCCGGCGTCAGTCCCGGCTCGTACAGCGTCACCACCAACTGCGAGGGCAAGCGCAAGACGTTCACCGGTGTCTTCACCGTCATCGGCGGGGTCCGCGGCGGCCTCGGCGGCAGCAGCTCCACCGGTGCCACACCGACCGACATCGCCATCGGCGGCGGCCTGGTGACGGCCGCGGTCGTCGGCGGTGGCGTGTTCTGGATGCGCCGGCGCGCGGAGAACAAGGTCTGAGCCCGGGCTGCACGCCGCGCGGCCCTTCGCCCCGGACCCTCACGGGTTC
>NZ_JBHVDD010000133.1:0-16778 GCF_042802995.1 Streptomyces sp. NPDC057438 | reverse complement strand
CCCCCGGAGTCCGGCTCCGGGGGCGCCCGCCCGACGGCAGCGGCGACAGCGGCCCAGCGGCGGCAGCGGCCACAACAGCCAGGGCGGCTGCGGCACCACGGCAGCCACGGCAGCCACGGCACCTACGGCGCGATGTACGGCTTGACCCGCTTGCGGTAGTCCTCGGGACGGACCTCGTTGTAGTACTTGTCGGCGTCCTCGTCGTCCGAGGTGAAGATGTAGGCCGGACACTCGTCGGACTCGGCCTCGCCCTTGTACCCGAACTGCTCCTTGCCCGTGCGGGCCTCGACGACCCGCACCCGGTAGGAGGTGTTGTACGTACGGATCTTCAGCGGCTTGCCGTCGGCCTCCATGTCGCAGACCTTGCCGGTCGCGGTGGCCTTGGTGCGCTCGACGCAGACGACCAGCTCCGCCTTCTCCACCTTGTCCTCGTAGTCGAGGAACCAGCCCTTGGGGAAGTCGCCGTCGACGGGCACACTGCTCGTCCAGCCGTCGCCGGTGCTGTTCATGAGCTGTGCCGGGTGCACGGTCTTCTTGCCGCGGTCGTAGGCAGGCAGCCCCTTGAAGCCGAGGTTGTCGGCGCAGACCCGCTCCAGGTCCTGGGTCGTCACCGGAACCTCCGGCGCGTCCGCGGCGGCCCCGCCCGACGACGATCCGCCGCCGCTCCCGGCCCCGGTGGTCTCGGCGGGTGACGAACACCCGCACAGGACCGCGCCCAGTACTCCCGCGGCGACCCAGATCCGGGCACGCTGCATGACGACCTCCCTGCCGAAAGAAAAGAGGCAGGCAGGGCATGTCCCCCCGGGTCATGCCCTGTCCCCCCTGCCCTGCCGATCAGCAGCATGCCGGACGCCGGGCCCCCTGATATCGGGGAAGATCCCCCATGTAGTGGTGCGACCCCCGCGGCAGTGGGGGCTACCCTGTACGCGCCTCGAAGACGCTTTCGAGGAGTGCCCGGCGGGGGGCGCGTACGCGGGCATACGAGGGTGGCCACGACCATCCCGACAGGGCGCAGGGGGCCTGCAGTTGTCGTTCATGTCCTTCTCCTCGCTGTCGTCGCCCACGCTGGTCGGCAGGGGTGCCGAGCGGGATCTTCTGGCGGCCGCCGTCCGGGCGGCCCGGGACGGGCGGGGATCGTCGGTGTTCGTGCTGGGCGAACCCGGCATCGGCAAGTCCCGGCTCGTCGAGGACGCCGCGTCGGCCGCCGCGGGTGCCGGGGCTCGGGTCCTGCGCGGGCGCGCCGCGTCCGCCGGGCGCGCGGTGCCCCTGCGTCCGCTGGCGGAGGCGGTGTTCTCGGGTTTACGGGGCGAGGCTGCGCCCTCGGAGGGGGACCTCGGCCTCTACGAGCCGCTGCTGTCGCGCCTGTGCGGGTCGGCACCGCAGGACGGCGCACCCCTCGTCGGCTACGCCGAGGCGGTGCTCCGGCTCCTGCACGTCCTCGGCCGGAACGGCGGCTGTGTCCTGGTGCTGGAGGATCTGCACGACGCGGACGCCGACACGCTCGCCGTCATCGACTACCTGACGGACAACCTCACCGGTCAGCGGGCCGTCCTGCTGGCCACCCTGCGCGGCGCGTCCGGCCCGGCGCTCGATCTCGCCGAGACCGCCGCGTCCCGTCGTACGGCCCGCACGGTCCGCCTCGCCCGCCTGGGACCGGCCGGCACCGCCGAGCTGGCCGCCCGGTGCCTGGGCCACGACACCGCCGAGGACGTCCCGGCGGCGGTGCTGGACCGGCTGCACACCGTTTCCGAAGGCGTCCCCTTCGTGGTGGAGGAGCTGCTGCGGGCCATGGTCGACGGCGGCGGTCTCGTCCAGGACGAGGGCTCCCGCTGGACGGTGGCGGGCTCGCTGGACGCCGGGGTGCCCGACACCGTCGCCGCCGCCGTCCTGCAGCGCGTGGACCAGCTGCCCCCGGCAGGCATCGCCCTGCTGGAGGCGGCGGCGGTCCTCGGCAGACGTTTCCCCGTCGACATCGCCGCCCGCGCCGCGGGCCTGGATCACGCCACCGCCCTCACCCAACTCCGCCACGCGGCCCGTGCCCACCTCGTCTCGGGCGCCACCGGCGCCTCGGACCCCGGCTGGCACACCTTCCGTCACGCCCTCACCGCCGATGCCATCACCCGGCGCCTCCTCCCTCCGGAACGCGCGGCCCTGTGCCTGGCGGCCGCGGACGCGATCGAGGCGGCGAAGGGCGCGGATCACCCCGGGCCGCACCACGACGGGGCGCGTCCCGCCGGAACGGGCCTCGCCGGGACGATCACCGACGGGGCCGGTCCGACACGCCCGGGTACGCCGAGCGGGACGTACCCCGACACGCCCGTCGCGCCGCCTCGACCTGCCCCGCCCCCCGCCCTGCCCTCCGGTCCGGGCGACCCGCGCCCGTCCCCCGGCGCGGACGCCGGCGACGACCTGTACCGGCTCGCCGCCGAGCTGTGCGTGGCCGGCGGGCGGCCGGCGCGGGCGGCCGTGCTCCTCGTCCGGGCCGGGCGGCAGGCGGTCGCGCGCGGCGCGCTGCTGACCGCCGTCGAACTCCTCGACCGGGGTCTGGAGCTGACCGCCGGCACGCCGGACGCGCCGCCCGAGGCCGTGGCCCGGCTGCTGGAGGAACTGCTCGACACCCTGATCCTCACCGGTGACGTACGGCGCGTGCCCGAACTCGGGGACCGGCTGGACCGCGTCCTGACGGTGTGGGGCGCCCCGGCCACGCGCCGGGCGGCGGGCTTTCTGGCCCGGGCGCGGGCCGCCGCGACCGCACAGCAGTGGGAGGAGGGCCTGACCGCCGTACGGCAGGCGCGGGACCTGCTCGGTGACACGCCCGACCCGGCGGCCCGCGCGGCCCTGGACGCGGTCGCCGCCCACCTGGTGCTCAACTCGCAGCGCCCGGACCGGCTGGAGAGCGCCCGCGCCCTCGCCGAGGGCGCCGTCGCGACCGCCGAGGAGGTGGGGCTGCCGGAGGTGGCGTGCAAGGCGCTGAACATGCTCGGCTACTGCCTGCGGCCGCGGGACCTCGACGCGGCGGAGGACGCCTTCGCCCGGCTGGTCGCCACCGCCGAGGCCCACGCGCTGCCGGTGTGGCGGATCCGCGGCCTGCTGGAACTGGGCGTGCTCGACCGTGTCCGGTTCACCGGCACGGACCGGCTGCTCGCCGCGCGGGGAGCCGCCGAGGACACCGGCGCGGTCCTCATGACGGCCTGGGCGGACATGCATCTGACGCTCGCCCACATCCTGCGCGACGAACACGACCGGGCGACGGAGTCCGCGCGTCGGCTCCAGGCGACGGCCCGCAGACTCCGGCTGCGCGAGGTGGAACTGATCGGTGCGGGCGTCGACGGCATCATCGCCGCCTCGCTCGGCGAGCGGGAGAAGCTCGACGCCACGCTGCGCACCCTGCGGCGCACACTCGCCGGGCGCGGCGCCGGGGCCCTCTGGGGCTACGCCGACACCTCCGTGTGGGGCTGGGCACAGGGCATCTGCTCCCTGCTGCGCGAGGAACCCGACCGCGCGCTGGCCGAGTTCACACAGGCGGACGACGTCATGCGCGCACTGCCCAGTACCGGCGGCGTCACCGGCTTCCTCGGCCCGTACCTCCTGTTGCGCACCCTGCGCGGCGCGGCCGACTGGGACGAACTGGACGGCCCCGGCGCCGAACGACTCGCCCAGGTCCAGTGGGACCGCCCCTTCGCCGGCTGGTCCCGCGCCGTGCTGCTGGGCCGCGAGGGCCGCGCCGCCGAGGCCGCAAAGGCGGCCGAGGAGGCGCTGACCGGGACGGCCTCGGTCCCCCTGGCCGCGCACCTGTGTCTGCGGCTGGGAGCCGAGGCCGCGCTCGCCGACGGCTGGGGCCGGCCCGTCGCATGGCTGCGCACCGCCGAGCAGTTCTTCCACGAGCGGGGTACGACGCGCGTGTCCGCCGCGTGCCGGGCACTGCTGCGCGAGTCCGGCTCGCCCGTGCCCCGCCGCCGCCAGGGCCACGACGCCATCCCGGGAGAGCTCAGGCGTGCGGGGGTGACCGCGCGGGAGTACGAGGTCCTGCGCCTGCTGGGCGCCCGGCTCGGCAACCAGGAGATCGCCGAGCACCTGTTCCTCTCCCCCCGCACCGTCGAGAAGCATCTCGCCAGCCTCCGGGACCGCACCGGCCGCCCCGACCGCGCCGCCCTGATCGCCCTGGCCAGGAAGTACGCCGACGAGGGGTGACCGACGCGCCGCGGCGGGAGTCTGACGGCACTTCAGCCGGACCACCGCCTCCCGCCTCCCCTCGCCGCCCGCCCTCTCCTCACCCGACGTGCAGCGAACAATCGCCCGAACTTCGCACGGAATTCGGACTTCTGTCTTACCCCCGGCCCTACCGATCAGTAATCTCATCGGCCGTGACCAGTCGCAGATCTCACTCCAGCCCCGACTCCCCCGCCCGGCCCGTGCGTTCGGCCGCCCCGAGCCGCCGTACGGTCGTCAAGGCGGCCGCCGCCGGGGCCGTTCTCGCCGCGCCGCTCGCCGCCGCCGTACCGGCCCACGCGGCGGAGTCCCCCGCCTTCCTGCACGGCGTCGCCTCCGGTGACCCGCTGCCCGACGGTGTCCTGCTGTGGACCCGGGTGACGCCCACCGCCGCCGCGACACCCGGCTCCGGTCTCGGCCCGGACATCGAGGTCGGCTGGACCGTCGCCCTGGACAAGGCGTTCACGAACATCGTCGCCAAGGGGTCGACGACCGCGACCGCCGCCTCCGACCACACCGTCAAGGCCGACGTACGCGGTCTCGCGCCCGCCACGGACCACTGGTTCCGCTTCTCGGCCGGCGGCACCGACTCGCCCGCCGCCCGCACCCGCACCGCCCCGGCCACCGAGGCCGCCACCGCCAACCTGCGCTTCGGCGTGGTCTCCTGCGCCAACTGGGAGGGCGGCCACTTCTCCGCCTACCGCCACCTGGCCGCGCGCGGCGACCTGGACGCCTGGCTGCACCTCGGCGACTACATCTACGAGTACGGCACCGGCGAGTACGCCACGCGCGGCAAGGTCGTACGGCCGCACGCGCCGGCCCACGAGATCCTCTCCCTCGCCGACTACCGCATCCGGCACGGCCGTTACAAGACCGACCCGGACCTGCAGGCCCTGCACGCGGCCGCGCCGGTCGTCGCCATCTGGGACGATCACGAGATCGCCAACGACGCGTGGTCGGGCGGCGCCGAGAACCACACCGAGGGCGCGGAGGGTGCCTGGGCGGCCCGGCAGGCGGCGGCCAAGCAGGCGTACTTCGAGTGGATGCCGGTGCGCCCGGCCGTCGCGGGCACCACCTACCGCCGCCTGCGCTTCGGCAAGCTCGCCGATCTCTCGCTGCTGGACCTGCGGTCGTTCCGCTCGCAGCAGGTGGGCGTGGGCGACGGCGAGGTCGACGACCCCGACCGCACGCTGACCGGCCGGGCCCAGCTCGACTGGCTGAAGACCGGGCTGAAGTCGTCCGACACGACGTGGCGGCTCGTCGGCAACTCGGTGATGATCGCGCCGTTCGCCCTCGGCAACCTCACGGCGGACCTCTTCGAGCCCCTCGCGGAGCTGCTCGGTCTGCCGAAGGAGGGCCTCGCCCTCAACCCCGACCAGTGGGACGGCTACACCGACGACCGCCGTGAACTCCTCGCCCACCTGCGGCAGAACGCGATCCGCAACACGGTCTTCCTCACCGGCGACATCCACATGGCCTGGGCCAACGACGTGCCCGTCAACGCGGGGACGTACCCCTTGTCGGCCTCCGCGGCCACCGAGTTCGTCGTCACCTCGGTCACCTCCGACAACCTCGACGACCTCGTCAAGGTCCCCGAGGGCACCGTCTCCGCGGTGGCCTCCCCGCTGATCCGCGCCGCGAACCGGCACGTGCACTGGGTCGACACCGACCGGCACGGCTACGGGGTCCTGGACATCACCGCCGCACGGGCGCAGATGGACTTCTACGTCCTGTCCGACCGTACGAAGGCCGACGCGACGTCGTCCTGGGCGCGCTCGTACCGGACCCGGAGCGGGACGCAGAAGGTGGAGCGGACGTACGACCCCGTGTAGAGCGCGGGGACCGGGGCCGCGGAGCTAGAGGGTCTCGAGGAAGCCGAGCGCCACCCGCCAGGTGGCCTCGGCGGCCTCCTCGTCGTAGTCCGGCAGCTCGGGGTCGGTGTAGAGATGGCCGGCCCCGGCGTATCGGTAGACCTCGACGTCGGCGCCGGCCCTGCGCATCTGGAGGTACCAGGCGCTCAGCCAGTCGTCCGGCTCGAAGGGGTCGGGCTCGGCGACGTGCAGCTGGACGGGCAGGTCGTCCACGGTCGCGGTGGCCGCGATGTCCGAGGTGCCGTGCAGGAGCAGCAGTCCGCGCGCGTTCTTGTCGCCCAGGGCCAGGGTCTGGGCGGTCGCGGCGCCCAGCGAGAACCCGGCGTAGACGAGCCCGCGCTCCGAGTAGGGCGCGGCGGCCAGGACCGCCCGCTTGAGAAGCTCCTCCCTGCCCAGCCCCTCGTTGAAGGCCATGCCGTCCTCGACCGTGTCGAACGTCCGGCCGGCGAAGAGGTCGGGGGTCCACACCTCGTGTCCGGCGGCGCGCAGCCGGTCCGCGGCCTCGCGCACCGCGGGCCGCAATCCGTAGGTCGAGTGGAAGAGCACGATGTTCATGGGGCCATCGTGCCAGCCGGGCCGGACACCCGGTCCGCGGGCCGGTCCGTCGGCCGTTCCGCGGGCCGGCCCCGGCGCCCGTACCCCGAGGGCGTCGGAAGTCACATGTTCATGACCCCGCGAGGCCGGTTACGTTCGAAGGCATGGAGAATCTACTCCGTCCATTGATCGTCATCGGTGGCTCGGTCGTCCTCACGCTGCTCATCGGCTGGACGACCGACCTGCTGCTGCGCAAAGCGGACCAGCGGCACCACGAGACACCTCTGTGGGGCCTGCTGCGCCGCGGCCGCATCCCCTACCAGCTGGTCCTGTGCGCGGCCTTCCTCAGAGCGACGTACGACGAGGCGCAACTGCTGGAGCAGCACCGGACCGCCGTCGGCCGCACCCTGACGCTGGTGCTGATCGGTTCGACGGCCTGGCTGGTGATCCGCATCGCGGCGGCGATAGTGGAGACGACGTACAGCCGTTACGCCCGCGTCCACCGCGACGCCGCCCGGGTACGCCGGGTGCGCACCCAGGTGACGCTGATCATGCGGGTGGTCGCGGCGATCGTCGGTGTGGTCGCCGCGGCCGCGATGCTGCTGACCTTCCCGGCGATGCGCGCGGCCGGCGCCTCGCTGCTGGCCTCGGCCGGGCTGCTCGGCATCGTCGCCGGTATCGCCGCGCAGTCCACGCTGAGCAACCTCTTCGCCGGGCTGCAGATCGCCTTCGGCGACATGGTCCGCCTCGGTGACGTGGTCGTGGTGGAGGACGAGTGGGGCACGGTCGACGAGATCACCCTCACCTTCCTGACGGTCCGCACGTGGGACGAGCGCCGCATCACGATGCCGGTGTCGTACTTCACCTCGAAGCCCTTCGAGAACTGGTCCCGCGGCGGCGCCCAGATGACCGGCACGGTCTTCCTCCACCTCGACCACGCCGCGCCGCTGCCCGCGATGCGCGACCGGCTCCGCGACATCCTGCGTTCCTGCCCCGCGTGGGACGGCCGTCACTACGACCTGACCGTCACGGACGCGACCCCCTCCACCATGGAGGTCCGCGCCCTGGTCACCGCCAAGGACCCGGACGACCTGTGGACCGTCCGCGTCACCGTCCGTGAACAGCTCATCCACTGGCTCACCGAGACCCACCCGTACGCCCTCCCCCGCGTCAACACGACCGACGCGGTCCTCCCCCCGGGCCATCCGAACGGCCATGCCGACGGCCGCGTCCCGCGCCTGCCCCGCAGCCGCGTCCACGAGCCGCCGAGGTCGACGGGCAGGGGATAGGACACAGAGAACGCCCCGGCCGCGGGCTCGGCCGACCGAACACCGAGCCCGCGGCCGCGTGCGTATCCGTCCGTCCGGGGACGAACGGTGAGACAGACGCCGACGGAACTCATCGGACCCGGACGCCCCCCGGCGAGGAACAACGGGCGGTGCGCGGGCGGGAGATCCGGCGGCGGGTGCTCTCACCCACCGGTGCCCGGCAGCTCACCGCAGACTGCGCACATCCAGATGCCGGAGCACCCGGTCCACCACCTCGGGATTCGCCCCCGGCTCGCTCCGCGCGGCCAGCACCTCGTGCCGGGCCGCGCTCAGCATCTCCCCCTGGATCCGCCGCATCCGCCGAAGCCGCCGCACCCGCTGCTCGTGCCCCTCCCGCCGCTCGTCCTCCCCCACCTCCGGACTGATCCGCACCCCGATCTCGAAGGCCCGCCGCAGCAACCGCTCGGACATCTCCTCCGGCAGCTCCTCCGTCTCCTCGATCTCCTTCAGCCGCCGCTTCGCCGCCTTCGCCGCCCGCACGGCCAGCGCCTTCTCGAACTCCTTCTCGGCCCCCTCGTCCGCCCGCACCCCCAGCCGCCGCACCAGCCACGGCAGGGTGAGCCCCTGCAGCACCAGCGTCGCCATGATCACCCCGAACGCGATGAACACGATCTCGTCCCGGTCGGGGAACGGCGCACCGCTCTCGGTCTCCAGCGGAATCGCGAGCGCCAGCGCCACGGACGCCACCCCCCGCATCCCCGACCACCACATCACCACGGTCTCGCGCCACGACACGGGGATCTCCTCGTCGTAGTCCCGTTTCGCGTGCAGCCGCCGCGCCAGCCACGTGGCCGGCAGCAGCCAGGCCAGCCGGACGAGCACGACGACGACCACGACGGCCGCCGCCCAGCCGAGCATCTCCTGCCACCGCCCGGACGCCGTACGGATCGCGTTGTGCAGCTCCAGCCCGATCAGCCCGAAGGCGACCCCGGTGACGAGGGTGTCCACGACGTCCCAGACGGTGTGCCCGGCGAGCCGCGTCAGGACGTCGTCCGCCCCGAGCGCGTACTCCGCGAGGAACAGCGCGGTCGTGAGCACCGCGAGCACCCCGGACCCGTGCAGTTCCTCGGCCGTCACGTACGAGGCGTACGGCACGAGCAGGGTCAGCCCGATCTGCAGCGTCGCGTCCTCCAGGAAGTCCATCAGCTTGTTGGCGGCCCAGCCGAGCCCGATCCCCACGGCGACGGCGACGACCCCCGACAGCACGAGCTGGAGCGCGGCGTGGGGCCAGGAGAAGGATCCGCTGACGGCCGCGGCGATGGCCACGTGGTAGAGCACGATGGCCGTGACGTCGTTGAAGAGACCCTCGCCCTCCAGGATCGACACCAGCCGGCGCGGCAGCCCGAGCTGTCCCGCCACGGCCGTCGCCGCCACCGGGTCGGGCGGTGCGACGAGCGCGCCGAGCGCGAGGGCCGCCGCGATCGGCAGGCCCGGCACGATCGAGTGCGCCACGGCGGCCACCGCGGCGGTAGTCACGAACACCAGCGCCACGGCCAGCAGGAAGATCGGCCGCAGGTTCGCCGTGAACTGCCGCCAGGAGGTCCGCCGCACCGCCGCGTACAGCAGCGGCGGCAACAGCAGCGGCAGGATGAGTTCCGGCGGGATCTGCACATTGGGCACGAACCCGGGTATGGCCAACGCGATGCCCAGCAACGTCATCAGCACCGGCGCGGGCAGCTTCAGCCGCTCCCCCACCGGCACGCTGACCACGGCTCCGACCAGCAGGACGAAGAACAGGGCCAACTGATCCATGGGGGTGCTCCGTCGGTGCTAGACGATCAGGACGCCGGATCTGCGATCACGACGCCGGATCTTCAGGGTGCCCCACCCGCACCGTCGCACGCCGAAATGGACCGTCGCATCGCCCGGTGCGGTATCCCGGCGTCCAGGAACTCCGCCCCGTACGCCGCGTATCCCAGCCGTTCGTAGAACCCGAGCGCGTGGGTCTGCGCCCCCAGGTCGACCGCGGTCAGCCCCCGCTCGCGCGCCGCGTCCTCGACGGCCCGCACCAGCGCGACCCCGACACCCAGGCCCCGGGCCTCCGCCAGGACCGCGAGCCGCCCGAGGGCCCCCACTCCGGGAGCGCCGCCGGTCTTCCCGGCGGCGGCCTCCCCGTACAGCAGCCGCCCGGCTCCGAGGGGCGTCCCGTCGTCCCGGACGGCGAGCACGTGCACGGCCCCGGCGTCGTACGCGTCGTACTCCAGGTCCTCCGGCACCCCCTGCTCGACGACGAAGACGGCCTTGCGCACCGCGAAGCACGCCTCGCGGTCGCCGGGACCGTCGGCGACGCGCACCTCGTAGGACACGGGCACCGGCACGGCACTCACGCGTACGTCTCCTCACGCACCTTGTCCAGGGCCTTCTGCAGATCCGCCGGGTAGTCGCTCTCGAACTCGACCCAGCCGCCGTCCCCGGGGTGTTCGAAGCCGAGCCGGACGGCGTGCAGCCACTGGCGGGTGATGCCGAGCCGCTTGGCGAGTGTGGGGTCGGCGCCGTACGTGAGGTCGCCCACGCAGGGGTGCCGGTGGGCGGACATGTGGACGCGGATCTGGTGGGTGCGGCCGGTCTCCAGCTTGATGTCGAGCAGGGAGGCGGCCCGGAACGCCTCGACCAGGTCGTAGTGCGTGACCGACGGCTTGCCCTCGGCGGTGACGGCCCACTTGTAGTCGTGGTTGGGGTGCCGTCCGATGGGCGCGTCGATGGTGCCGCTCGTCGGGTCGGGGTGCCCCTGGACCAGTGCGTGGTACCGCTTGTCGACGGTCCGCTCCTTGAACTGGCGCTTCAGGGAGGTGTACGCCCGCTCGGACTTGGCGACCGTCATCAGTCCCGAGGTGCCCACGTCGAGCCGGTGCACGATGCCCTGGCGCTCGGCGGCGCCCGACGTCGAGATCCGGTACCCGGCGGCGGCGAGCCCGCCGATGACGGTCGGCCCGGACCAGCCGGGGCTGGGGTGCGCGGCCACGCCGACCGGCTTGACGATCACCAGGACGTCGTCGTCGTCGTGCACGATCTCCATGCCCTCGACCGGCTCGGCGACGATCTGCACCGGCGCGGGCGCCTGCGGCATCTCGACCTCCATCCAGGCCCCGCCGTGCACCCGCTCCGACTTGCCGACCACCGACCCGTCGACCGTGACCTTCCCCGCGGCGGCGAGCTCGGCAGCCTTGGTACGGGAGAAGCCGAACATGCGGGAGATGGCGGCGTCGACACGCTCGCCCTCCAGGCCGTCGGGCACGGGCAGGGTACGGATCTCGGGAATCGTGCTCACCCGTCGAGTATGCCGGACGGGTGAGGGCCGCCCGACCGTGCCTGTGGACAACTCCCCGGCACGGTCCGGACGCACTCAGCCCTTGTGGACGGTCCCGTCCGGGTCGAGCCCCCGGAACGACAGCAGCACGATCAGGATGCCGCCGCACACGATGGCCGAGTCCGCGAGGTTGAACACGGCGAAGCCCTTCGGCGCGATGAAGTCGACGACCGCTCCCTCGAAGACACCCGGCGCCCGGAAGATCCGGTCGGTGAGGTTGCCCAGCGCGCCGCCGAGCAGCAGGCCGAGCGCGATCGCCCAGGGCAGGCTGTAGAGCTTGCGGGCGAGCCGGGCGATCACCACGATCACGATCGTCGCGATCACCGTGAAGATGATCGTGAAGGCCTCACCGAAGCCGAAGGCCGCACCCGCGTTGCGGATCGCCTCGAACTTCAGCCAGTCCCCGATGATCTCGATCGGCTCGTGGTGCTCCAGCCTGGCGACCACGATCATCTTGCTGACCAGGTCGAGCGCGTACGCCAGCGCGGCGACCCCGAACAGCACGGCGATGCGGCGCTTGCCGCGCGGCCGGGCGGCGACATCGCCCCGCTCCGCCGCGGCGCCGTTCCCGCCGTCGGACTGCTCCGGGTCCGCCCCCGCCGCGTCTGGGATGTCCGGCGTACCGATGATGCGCTCCGCCTCTGCCACGTGAGTCCCTCAACCTAGGTTCCTGACTGAGGACAAAGGTACGACACGACCCTCACGGACCAGGGGCTCAGGCCGCGATCGCTACCGCCGTTCCTGCTTCTGCTTGCACTCCACGCAGAGCGTGGCCCGGGGGAACGCCTGCATCCGCGCCTTTCCGATCGGATTGCCACAGTTCTCGCAGAGGCCGTACGTGCCCGAGGCCAGCCGGTCCAGGGCGCGCTCGGTCTGGTCGAGCATCTCGCGCGCGTTGTGGGCGAGCGAGAGCTCGTGCTCGCGCGTGATGTTCTTCGCCCCGGTGTCGGCCTGGTCGTCGCCGGCGCCGTCCCCCGAGTCCCGCATCAGACCGGTGAGCGACCGCTCAGATGCCTCCAGCTCGGCCCTCAGCCGTGCGGCCTCGGTCTGCAGCTCCGTGCGGGCCTCGTCGACCTCCTCCGGGCTCCAGGGGTCCTCACCGGGCCGTACCGCCAGCTCGCCGGGCTCCACCGCCGCAGGCCGCGCCTTGGGGACGGCGGAGGGCTTCCTCTTCGCCGCCGTAGCCGTACCAGGAGTGTTCTTCGCAACCACTGTCGTGGCTCCCGTCGTCTCGGCGGCCTCGGCCGCGTCCGCTTTCCTTGCCGTGCTCTTCTTCGCAGAGGGGCGCTTGGCCGCGCTCTTCGCCGTGCTCTTCCCGACCGCGGGCTTCCCGGAGGCCGCTGCCTTCCCGGCCGCCTCGGTGTCCCCGGCCGCCGCCGTCCCGCCGGGCTCCACCGTCTTCCCGGCCGTGGCCTTCTTCACCGCTTTCGTCACGGCCTTCTTCACGGCCGTCCTCCCGGCGACCGTCTTCCCGGCCGCCGTCTCCTTGCCCACCGCCTTCTTCGCCGCGGCCTTCGTGCCCTGGCCTCCGCCGCCGGAGGCCACCGTGGATCTGCCGGACGCCGGCTGCTGTACGGCGGTCTTCTTCGCCACCATGGCCGCGGCCCCTTCACATATGGTGATCTTGCACGCGAATCGTGCTGGGACGATAAATCGACCAGAGCCCCCGGGCAACGGGACAGACCACCCGATTCTCCCACCTCACGACCGTCGCGCGACGAGCCTGCAAGCGTTGTGCCCAGCTCCCCGCCGGGTATTCCGCCCCGGCGGGCGTCCCAGGATCCGGACGCGCGGCCCGCTCCATTCGGGTCACCCCGCTGGTCACCGCCGCCCCGGCCGCGAAACCGGCCGAAGCCCCGCCGCATCCCCGCGGCGGCCCCGGAAATCCGGTCGGCCGCGGCCCGTGCGGCGCCGTACACTGGGCGCAGCGAGAAGCGTGGATGGGGACGAGTAGCGTCGTACGCAGCCCAGAGCGACCCGGGGACGGTGGAAGCCCGGGGGCGAGCGCGATGCGAAGATCACCCCGGAGCCGCCGGAAGAAAGCCGCACCCCCTGCCGTCGTGTACGGGGCACGGCGAGTAGACCCGGTATCGCGACCCCAATGAGGGGGCTCACCGGCGCGTACGGCGCGCGGGGGAGCCAAGGAGGGTGGTACCGCGGGAGCGCGCCGCACACGGCGTACGAAGGATCGAAGCTCTCGTCCCTCCGACGGAAGGCAGCAAGTCCGTTGGAGGAAGCCCGCTCATGACAGAGCCGACGTACCGCCAGGTGCCCGCCCAGGTCGATCTGCCCGCGCTCGAGCACGCGGTGCTCGACTTCTGGCGCGAGCAGAAGATCTTCGCCAAGAGCCTGGAGCAGTCCGAGGGCCGCCCCGAGTGGGTGTTCTACGAGGGCCCGCCCACCGCCAACGGCATGCCGGGCGCCCACCACATCGAGGCCCGCGTCTTCAAGGACGTCTTCCCCCGCTTCCGCACGATGCGCGGCTACCACGTGGCCCGCAAGGCCGGCTGGGACTGCCACGGCCTCCCGGTGGAGCTGGCGGTCGAGAAGGAGCTCGGCTTCAACGGCAAGAAGGACATCGAGGCGTACGGCATCGCCGAGTTCAACGCCAGGTGCCGCGACTCGGTGACCCGGCACACCGACGCCTTCGCCGAGCTGACGACCCGCATGGGCTACTGGGTCGACCTCGACGACGCCTACCGGACCATGGACCCGGAGTACGTCGAGTCCGTCTGGTGGTCGCTCAAGGAGATCTTCAACAAGGGTCTGCTGGTCCAGGACCACCGCGTCGCCCCCTGGTGCCCCCGCTGCGGCACCGGTCTGTCGGACCACGAGCTGGCGCAGGGCTACGAGACGGTCGTCGACCCCTCGGTGTACGTCCGTTTCCCGCTCACCTCCGGTCCGCTCGCCGGTGAGGCGGCGCTCCTGGTGTGGACGACCACGCCGTGGACGCTGGTGTCCAACACCGCGGTCGCCGCCCACCCCGAGGTGACCTACGTGGTCGCCACGGACGGCACGGAGAAGCTCGTCGTCGCCGAGCCGCTCGTCGCCAAGGCGCTCGGCGAGGGCTGGGAGACCACCGGCCAGACCTTCACCGGCACCGAGATGGAGCGCTGGACCTATCAACGTCCGTTCGAGCTGGTTGAGTTCCCGGCCGAGGCCCACTACGTCGTGAACGCCGAGTACGTGACGACCGAGGACGGTACGGGCCTCGTCCACCAGTCCCCCGCCTTCGGTGAGGACGACCTCAAGGTCTGCCGCTCGTACGGCCTGCCCGTGGTGAACCCGGTCCGCCCCGACGGCACCTTCGAGGAGGACGTCCCCCTCGTCGGCGGCGTCTTCTTCAAGAAGGCGGACGAACAGCTCACCGAGGACCTCCAGCAGCGCGGCCTGCTCTTCCGGCACATCCCGTACGAGCACAGCTACCCGCACTGCTGGCGCTGCCACACCGCGCTCCTCTACTACGCGCAGCCGTCCTGGTACATCCGCACCACCGCCGTCAAGGACCGTCTCCTCCAGGAGAACGAGAAGACCAACTGGTTCCCCGACTCGGTCAAGCACGGCCGCTTCGGCGACTGGCTGAACAACAACATCGACTGGGCGCTCTCCCGCAGCCGCTACTGGGGCACCCCGCTGCCGATCTGGCGCTGCGAGGACAACCACCTGACCTGCGTCGGCTCCCGCGAGGAGCTGAGCCGGCTCTCCGGCACCGACCAGTCGGAGCTGGACCCGCACCGCCCGTTCATCGACGCGGTCACCTTCCCCTGCCCCCAGGACGGCTGCGGCAGCACGGCCACGCGCGTCCCGGAGGTCATCGACGCCTGGTACGACTCGGGCTCGATGCCGTTCGCGCAGTGGGGCTACCCGTACAAGAACAAGGAACTCTTCGAGTCCCGCTACCCGGCCCAGTTCATCAGCGAGGCCATCGACCAGACCCGCGGCTGGTTCTACACGCTGATGGCCGTCGGCACCCTGGTCTTCGACAAGTCGAGTTACGAGAACGTCGTCTGCCTCGGCCACATCCTCGCCGAGGACGGCCGCAAGATGTCCAAGCACCTGGGCAACATCCTGCAGCCGATCCCGCTCATGGACCAGCACGGCGCCGACGCCGTCCGCTGGTTCATGGCCGCCGGCGGCTCCCCCTGGGCGGCCCGCCGGGTCGGCCACGGCACCATCCAGGAAGTCGTCCGCAAGACGCTCCTCACGTACTGGAACACGGTCGCCTTCCAGGCGCTGTACGCCCGCACGTCGAACTGGGCGCCCAGCGCCGCGGACCCGGCCCCGGCCGACCGCCCGGTCCTGGACCGCTGGCTGCTGTCCGAGCTCCACGCCCTCACCGACCAGGTGACCGGGGCCCTGGAGGCGTACGACACCCAGCGCGCCGGAAAGCTGCTCTCGGCGTTCGTCGACGACCTGTCCAACTGGTACGTGCGCCGGTCGCGCCGCCGCTTCTGGCAGGGCGACAAGGCCGCGCTGCGCACCCTGCACGAGGTCGTCGAGACGGTCACGAAGCTGATGGCCCCGCTGACCCCGTTCATCACCGAGCGGGTCTGGCAGGACCTGATCGCGCCGGTCTCCCCGGACGCCCCCGAGTCCGTGCACCTGGCCTCCTGGCCGGAGGCGGACCTCTCCGCGATCGACCCCGGGCTGTCGAAGCAGATGGTCCTGGTCCGCCGCCTGGTGGAGCTGGGCCGCGCCACGCGCGCGGAGTCGGGCGTCAAGACCCGCCAGCCCCTCTCCCGCGCCCTGGTGGCCGCCACGGGCTTCGACTCCCTCGACCCCGAACTGCACGCGCAGATCACGGAGGAGCTGAACGTCAGCTCGCTGGCCTCGCTCTCCGAGGTCGGCGGCTCCCTGGTGGACACCACCGCCAAGGCCAACTTCCGCGCGCTCGGCAAGCGCTTCGGCAAGCGCGTCCAGGACGTGGCCAAGGCCGTGGCGAACGCCGACGCGGCCGCCCTGTCCCTGGCGCTGCGCGAGGGCACGGCGACCGTCGAGGTCGACGGCGAGACCATCACCCTCGCCCCCGACGAGGTCATCATCACCGAGACCCCGCGCGAGGGCTGGTCGGTGGCCTCCGACTCGGGCGCCACGGTCGCCCTCGACCTGGAGATCACGGAGGAGCTGCGGCGAGCGGGCCTGGCCCGTGACGCGATCCGCCTGATCCAGGAGGCCCGCAAGAACAGCGGCCTCGACGTCGCCGACCGTATCGCCCTGCGGTGGAAGGCCACGGACCCGGCGGTCACCGCGGCCCTGACCGAGCACACGCCGCTGATCGCCGACGAGGTCCTCGCCACGGACTTCGCCGGCGGTGAGGCCGACGGCGCGTACGGCTCGCCCTTCACCGACGAGGGCCTCACGCTGACCTTCCGTCTGCGCAAGGTCTGACCGGCAGCTCCACCAGGCACCCGGAAGGCCCGGGGCATCGGATCGGTTCCGGTGCCCCGGGCCTTCGGCGTCATGTACGCCGCACCTCGGCGCCCCCGCCCGAACGGACGGCCCCGGGCTCCCGGCCGCGTACGGCAAAAG
>NZ_JBHVDD010000132.1:0-16778 GCF_042802995.1 Streptomyces sp. NPDC057438 | reverse complement strand
TCGGCAGGTTCTGTTTTTTATAAGAGACAGCCGCGTATCGGGTGAAGTTTCCCGGCGCGCGGGCGCACTCACGCCGCGCCCGCTGGGGGAGGGGCGCCCGCCCCCTGCCGGGCGCCCTTCGCACGCCTCCGCGGTGGTGCGGCATGCCTCCGCGGTTCAAATGCGCGAAGCGGCCACCCCACCCCGCGTTAGCCTGGACCGTCAGACTCCAGCCAGCTCAGTTAAGGGGCGCAAGCATCCCGTGCGCATCGCCAGGTTCTCCATCGACGGGAACGTAGCCTTCGGCGCGGTCGAGGGCGACAAGCCGGACGAGCTCGTCCTCGACATCATCAAGGGCATCCCGTTCGCGGACTTCCAGCTCTCCGGCACGAAGGTCCCGCTCAGCAAGGTCAGGCTGCTGCCGCCGGTGCTCCCCAACAAGGTCGTGGCCTTCGGCCGCAACTACGCCGAACACGCCCGCGAGCTGGGCAACGAGGTCCCCGACGCCCCGTTCGCCTTCTTCAAGCCGGCCACCTCCGTGATCGGCTCCGGCGACGACATCCAGTACCCGGCGTTCTCCCAGGAACTGCACCACGAGGCCGAGCTGGCCGTCGTCATCGGCCGGCTGTGCCGCGAGGTCCCCCGCGAACGCGTCAAGGACGTGATCTTCGGCTACACCTGCGCCAACGACGTCACCGCCCGGGACGTCCAGAAGCGCGAGAAGCAGTGGGCCAGGGCCAAGGGTTTCGACACCTCCTGCCCGCTCGGCCCCTGGGTGGAGACCGACCTCGACCCGGGCGACCTGACCATCCAGCTCACCGTCAACGGCGGGCAGCGCCAGCTCGGCCGCACCAGCGAGATGATCCACTCCATCGAGGACCTGATCGTCAACATCACCGAGGCCATGACGCTGCTCCCCGGCGACGTGATCCTCACGGGCACCCCGGCAGGGGTCGGCCCCCTCAACGTCGGCGACGAGGTCGCCGTCACCATCGAAGGCATCGGCACTCTCACCAACAAGGTGATCAAGCGTGGCTAACGGCTCCGTCCGCGTACGTTTCTGTCCGTCCCCGACCGGCAACCCCCATGTGGGTCTGGTCCGCACGGCCCTGTTCAACTGGGCGTTCGCCCGCCACACCGGCGGCACGTTCGTCTTCCGCATCGAGGACACCGACGCCGCCCGCGACTCCGAGGAGTCCTACGAGCAGCTCCTGGACTCCCTGCGCTGGCTGGGCTTCACCTGGGACGAAGGCCCCGAGGTCGGCGGCCCGCACGCGCCGTACCGCCAGTCGCAGCGCATGGAGACGTACCTGGAGGTGGCCGAGCGGCTCAAGGAGGCCGGCCACGCCTACTCCTGCTACTGCACCGCCTCCGAGCTGGAGGAGCGCCGCGACGCCGCCCGCGCCGCCGGCCGGCCCTCCGGCTACGACGGCAAGTGCCGCGAGGTCACGCCCGAGCAGAAGGCCCGGTACGAGGCCGAGGGTCGCGAGCCGATCGTCCGCTTCCGGATGCCCGACGAGACGATCACCTTCACGGACCTGGTCCGCGGCGAGCTGACCTTCACCCCGGAGAACGTCCCGGACTACGGCATCGTCCGAGCGAACGGCGCCCCGCTCTACACCCTCGTCAACCCCGTCGACGACGCCCTGATGGAGATCACCCACGTCCTGCGCGGCGAGGACCTGCTCTCCTCCACGCCCCGCCAGGTCGCGCTGTACAAGGCGCTGATCGAGCTGGGCATCGCCAAGGAGGTCCCGTCCTTCGGGCACCTGCCGTACGTCATGGGCGAGGGCAACAAGAAGCTCTCCAAGCGCGACCCGCAGGCGAGCCTCAACCTCTACCGGGAGCGCGGCTTCCTCCCCGAGGGCCTGCTCAACTACCTCTCCCTGCTCGGCTGGTCGCTCTCCGCCGACCAGGACATCTTCACGATCGAGGAGATGGTCGCCGCCTTCGACATCGCCGACGTGAACCCCAACCCGGCCCGCTTCGACCTGAAGAAGGCCGAGGCGATCAACGCCGACCACATCCGTCTGCTGGACGTGGCGGACTTCACCGCACGCTGCGCCCCCTGGCTGAAGGCCCCGTTCGCGCCCTGGGCGCCGGAGGACTTCGACGAGGCCAGGTGGGAGGCCATCGCCCCGCACGCGCAGACCCGCCTGAAGGTCCTGTCCGAGATCACGGAGAACGTCGACTTCCTCTTCCTGCCGGAGCCGGTGGAGGACGAGGCGAGCTGGGCGAAGGCCATGAAGGAGGGCTCCGACGACCTGCTGCGCACGGCACGGGTGAAGCTGGAGGCGGCCGACTGGACCTCGGCAGAGTCCCTGAAGGAGGCCGTCCTGGCCGCCGGCGAGGCCCACGGCCTGAAGCTCGGCAAGGCCCAGGCCCCGGTCCGTGTCGCCGTCACCGGCCGCACGGTCGGCCTCCCGCTCTTCGAGTCCCTGGAGATCCTGGGCCGGGAGAAGACCCTGGCGCGGATCGACGCGGCCCTGGCGAAGCTGGCCGCGTAACGGCCGTGGGGAAGGGGCGGCACCCGGGGTCCGGGTGCCGCCCCTTCGTCGTCCCGTCCTGCGGACAGGACGGCCGGCCTCCGGCTACCGTCGGATCATGGACATCAAGGCGGTGCTCTGGGACGTCGACGACACCCTTTTCGACTACACCGCGGCCGACCGGGCCGGCATGCGGGACCATCTCGCCGCCGAGGGCCTGCTGCTCGGTCACGGCTCGGTCGAGGAGGCCCTGACCCGCTGGCGCGAGCTGACCAGCCTGCACTGGCGGCGGTACGCGGCGGGCGAGGGCGACTGGGAGTCCACCCGTCGTGACCGGGTACGGGACTTCCGCGGGCAGCCGCTGACCGACGCCGAGGCCGACGCCTGGTTCGAGCGCTACATCGCCCACTACGAGCGGGCCTGGTCCCTCTTCCCGGACGTCCTGCCCGTCCTGGACGCGCTCGCCGTCAGCCACCGGCACGCGGTGCTCTCCAATTCCAGCCTCCCCGTCCAGGAGCGCAAGCTGCGCACGCTCGGTGTCTGGGACCGCTTCGAGACGGTGCTCTGCGCCGAGCAGCTGGGCGTCCACAAACCGGCCGCCGAGGCCTTCCACGTGGCCTGCGAGGCCCTGGAGCTGCCGCCGCACGAGGTCGTCTACGTCGGGGACCACCCCGAGATCGACGGCCGGGGCGCGGCCGACGCCGGTCTGCTGTCGGTCTGGATCGACCGCGGCGGTCTCTACGCGACCGTCGACCCGCCCGTCGGGCCCCACCGGATCGCCACCCTCGCCGAACTCCCGGCGATCCTCGGCTCGGATACCCGTTTTGGAGCGCCGTCCACCTTCGGGTAATGTTCTTCCTGCGCCGCCGGGGAGCGGGCCGAAAGGCCGGAACCGACGGAGCGAACTAGAACAAGATCCCCACAGGGGCTTGCGTTCCAGTGGCCTATGGTGTAATTGGCAGCACGACTGATTCTGGTTCAGTTAGTCTTGGTTCGAGTCCAGGTAGGCCAGCTCGCAGAGCTCATCTGCGTATGCGGAGATCAGATCCGCAAAGCCCCCGTTGTGTAGCGGCCTAGCACGCTGCCCTCTCAAGGCAGTAGCGCCGGTTCGAATCCGGTCGGGGGTACAGATCCTTCCCGCGAAGGTGGACAGGGTAGCTCCCACCACTATCGATGCAGGATCGCTAGGGCCCCCGTTGTGTAGCGGCCTAGCACGCCGCCCTCTCAAGGCGGTAGCGCCGGTTCGAATCCGGTCGGGGGTACGAAAAGGTCTCAACCTTATTGGTCTATGGTGTAATTGGCAACACTACGGTTTCTGGTACCGTCATTCTTGGTTCGAGTCCAGGTAGACCAGCTCGGACCTGCGGCGTTGTAAATTAGACGCGTGCAGGATCGCTAGGGCCCCCGTTGTGTAGCGGCCTAGCACGCCGCCCTCTCAAGGCGGTAGCGCCGGTTCGAATCCGGTCGGGGGTACGTTCCATGAAGGCCCTCCACCTCGGTGGGGGGCCTTCGTCGTGCGCCCCGACTACTCGATGCCGTAGCGCCGAGCCGACTCCTCCTCCTGGGCCAGCCGGTGCAGTGAGCGCAGCACCGGCTCGAAGAGCACCGCCGCCGACACCGCCACCTCCACCTTCTCGGTGTCGGACGCGTAGCTCTCCATGTGGTCCAGGTCCCTGACGGCCGCCTGGTGCATCAACTCCGCGTACGGTGCCATCAGTTCGGCGCCGCAGGGATAGTCGAGCCGCAGCAGCGTCGCCACCAGCGCCACCAGTGAACGGTGCGCGGGGGACAGGGGGCCGATCTCCCGAGCCGACTCCCAGCCCAGCATCCGCAGCAGCCGGTCCACCTCGGCCGTCGCGGCGACGGTGACCGGATCCTCCTCGTCCGGGCCGGGGGTCTGCGGCAGCGCCCACAGGGCCGCGCCGAGCCGGATCGTGCGGCCGAGCGACTCGTCGTCCACGTGCCGGAGCACCTCCCGGGCGTTCGCCACCGGCACCTTGCCCACCTGGATCAGTGCCCGCACCAGCCGCAGCCGGCGCAGGTGCTCCTCGTCGTACTCGGCCGTCGTCGCGTTGACCTGGCGGCCCGGCGCCAACAGCCCCTCGCGCAGGTAGTACTTGATCGTCGCCGTGGACACCCCGCTGCGCTCACTCAGCTCCGCCAGCCGCATCTCTCTTGCGCCTCTCCTTGGGAAGTGTCACTATCCAAGCACGAGAGTTCGGATAGTGCTGCTCACCAACCAGGGGGAGTCATGTTCGGAAAGCGGGTCATGGCCGGCCGTACCACCGCGGCGGCCGAGGGCGATGTGGTCGTCCTGCTGATCGGCACGCGGATCAACCACTTCTGGGCCGTGCACCACTGGATGCCCGTGCTGAGGGCGATGCCGCGGATGCTGCGTGAGCTGCGCGACGACCCGGAGAGGGGACTGCTGAACGCCGTGCTGCTGACGGCCTCGCCGCGGACGTACTACGTCGTCCAGTACTGGGAGTCCAAGGAGAAGCTCTACGCCTACGCGCACGCGCCCGACGCGTTCCACCGTGTGGCGTGGGCCGCGCTGAACCGCAAGGAGCGCAAGGGGAAGTCCCGGCAGCACGTGGGCCTGTGGCACGAGACGTACGTGGTGCCGGCGGGCTCGTACGAGTCGATCTACGCCGACATGCCTGCGTTCGGCCTGGCGGCGGCCACGGGGGTGCTGCCGGTCGAGGCGCGGGGGAGGTCGGCGAAGGAGAGGTTCGCCCACCGGGCCGGGCGGGGTGTGGACGCCCCGACGGCCTAGGGGATCCGGCGCCGGGCGGCCGGGGTGGTCGGTGGGCGCGCGCGGCCGAGGACCCGCGTCGGCGCCGGCCCGCCGTCTCGGCGCCTGCCGTACCCATGGGAAAAGGCCTGCCGCGGCGTTGAGGCAGGCCTTTTCCCATGGTCGATACGGGCGTGCGGGTCAGCCGGTGCGGCGCAGGGCCTCCGAGAGGCGCCCCGCGGCGTCGATGACAGCCTGGGCGTGCATCCGGCCGGGGTGGCGGGTGAGGCGCTCGATGGGGCCGGAGACGGAGACGGCGGCCACCACGCGGTTCGACGGGCCGCGCACGGGGGCGGAGACCGAGGCGACGCCCGGCTCGCGCTCGCCGATGGACTGGGCCCAGCCCCGGCGCCGTACGCCCGAGAGGGCGGTGGCCGTGAAACGGGCGCCCTGGAGCCCGCGGTGCAGCCGCTCCGGCTCCTCCCAGGCCATGAGGATCTGCGCCGACGAGCCGGCCTTCATCGTGAGGGTCGAGCCCACCGGGACCGTGTCCCGCAGGCCGGAGAGCCGCTCCGCGGCGGCGACACAGATACGCATGTCGCCCTGCCGGCGGTAGAGCTGCGCGCTCTCGCCCGTGATGTCGCGCAGGTGCGTGAGCACCGGGCCCGCCGTCGCGAGGAGGCGGTCCTCGCCGGCGGCCGCGGCCAGCTCGGCCAGCCGGGGGCCGAGGATGAAACGGCCCTGCATGTCGCGTGCCACCATGCGGTGGTGTTCCAGAGCCACGGCCAGGCGGTGGGCCGTGGGCCGTGCGAGTCCGGTGGCGCCGACCAGACCCGCGAGGGTGGCCGGACCGGACTCCAGAGCGCTCAGGACCAGGGCCGCCTTGTCCAGAACGCCGACGCCGCTACTGTTGTCCATGCAACGATACTCGCGTCTCACTCTGTGAAACGCAAGTTCAATTTCGCGTGGACCTTGCCACTCTGGAAGCAGAACAACAACGGCTCGCGGACCGACGAGCCCGGCGGCCGGCGCGCGCCACGAGGGGATTCGCGCGCTCGCCACCTCCGAGATCTCTAGTTGGGCCGACGCGCTGACGCGCCGGCCGGAGGGAAAGCGATGGGTAGGACACTCGCGGAGAAGGTCTGGGACGACCATGTCGTCCGGCGCGCCGAGGGCGAGCCCGACCTCCTCTTCATCGATCTGCACCTGCTGCACGAGGTGACCAGCCCCCAGGCCTTCGACGGTCTCCGCAAGAGCGGGCGCAAGGTGCGCCGGCTCGACCTGACCATCGCGACCGAGGACCACAACACCCCCACCCTCGACATCGACAAGCCCATCGCGGACCCGGTCTCCCGCGTCCAGCTGGAGACGCTGCGCGCGAACGCCGCCGAGTTCGGTGTGCGGCTGCACCCGCTGGGCGACGTCGAGCAGGGTGTCGTGCACGTCGTCGGCCCGCAGCTGGGTCTGACCCAGCCCGGTATGACGGTCGTCTGCGGTGACTCCCACACCTCCACCCACGGAGCCTTCGGCGGTCTGGCGTTCGGCATCGGCACCTCCCAGGTGGAGCACGTGCTGGCCACGCAGACGCTGCCGCTGGTGCGCCCCAAGACCATGGCGATCACCGTCGAGGGCGAGCTGGCCGAGGGCGTCACCGCCAAGGACCTGATCCTGGCGATCATCGCCAAGATCGGCACGGGCGGCGGCCAGGGCTATGTCCTGGAGTACCGGGGCCCCGCCATCGAGAAGCTCTCGATGGAGGCTCGCATGACCATCTGCAACATGTCGATCGAGGCCGGTGCCCGCGCCGGCATGATCGCCCCCGACCAGACCACCTTCGACTACCTCAAGGGTCGCCCGCACGCCCCCGAGGGCGAGGACTGGGACGCGGCCGTCGCGTACTGGAAGACGCTGAGGACGGACGAGGACGCCGAGTTCGACGCCGAGGTGTTCATCGACGGCGCCGCCCTGTCGCCGTTCGTCACCTGGGGCACCAACCCCGGCCAGGGCGCGCCGCTTTCGGCGTCGGTCCCCGACCCGGCCTCGTACGAGGACGCCTCGGAGCGCCTCGCCGCCGAAAAGGCCCTGGAGTACATGGGGTTGGAGGCCGGCCAGCCGCTGAAGTCCATCACCGTGGACACCGTCTTCGTAGGTTCGTGCACCAACGGCCGCATCGAGGACCTGCGCGCCGCCGCCGAGCTGGTCAAGGGCCGCAAAGTCGCCGACGGCGTACGGATGCTGGTCGTCCCCGGCTCCGCGCGGGTCGGTCTGCAGGCCGTCTCCGAGGGCCTGGACGTCGTCTTCAAGGAGGCCGGCGCCGAGTGGCGGCACGCGGGCTGCTCGATGTGTCTGGGCATGAACCCGGACCAGCTGGCCCCCGGTGAGCGCTCCGCCTCCACCTCCAACCGCAACTTCGAGGGCAGGCAGGGCAAGGGCGGCCGCACCCACCTGGTCTCGCCGCAGGTCGCCGCCGCCACGGCCGTCCTCGGCCACCTGGCGTCCCCCGCCGACCTGACCGACGCCCCCGCGCCCGCTGGAGTCTGAACAGCCATGGAAGCATTCACCACCCACACCGGCCGGGCCGTCCCGCTGCGCCGCAGCAACGTCGACACCGACCAGATCATCCCCGCCCACTGGCTCAAGAAGGTGACCAGGGACGGCTTCGAGGACGGACTGTTCGAGGCCTGGCGCAAGGACGAGAACTTCGTCCTCAACCGCCCCGAGCGCAAGGGGGCGACCGTCCTGGTCGCCGGCCCCGACTTCGGCACCGGCTCCTCCCGTGAGCACGCCGTCTGGGCGCTGCAGAACTACGGCTTCAAGGCCGTCGTCTCCTCCCGGTTCGCCGACATCTTCCGCGGCAACTCGCTCAAGAACGGCCTGCTCACGGTGGTCCTCGACCAGAAGATCGTGGAAGCGCTGCAGGAGCTGAGCGAGAACGACCCCGAGGCCGAGATCACGGTCGACCTGGAGGCCCGCGAGGTGCGCGCCGAAGGGATCACCGCCGCCTTCGAGCTGGACGAGAACTCCCGCTGGCGGCTGCTGAACGGGCTGGACGACATCTCCATCACCCTCCAGAACGAGGCCGACATCTCCGCCTACGAGGCCAAGCGGCCCTCGTACAAGCCGAGGACGCTCAAGGTCTGATCCGACGGCGCGGGCCACCCCCGAGGACCGCCCGCGCACGGCGGATTCCAGCCACCGCGACACCCCCAGGTACCCCCAATCGTGCACGGTTGGGGGTACCTGCATGTCCGGGTTCGGCGACCTTCGAAGTCATGTGCAGAAAGGTTTCAACTCCCCTAGTTACAAAGGTGATTGCCGGGGTACGCGCACCATCGTGTGGCATCGACCGGAGGTGCTCCTCGGGCCTCCGGGAGACGGCAGTTGCCCCCTGGGCAGGCGACAACTCGCCCCAGATGGCACAATCTGTGCATGGAACACGACGGCCAACTCGAGCTCTATACGGCGGTCGCGGGCCAACTCAAGGAAGCGCACGCAAGAGTGCGCGCACTGCAAGTCCCGGAGGGCGTACGCATGGCGCTGACCCGGAAGCTGCTGGTCATTACGGCCGTGGCCAAGCACGATCTCGCCGACGCGGCAAGGCGGCTGGAGGGCTTCACGGCAGACCTCGACGAGGGGCGAATGCCCGTAGAGGAACGCTGAGAGAAGTCCGTGGCTGCCGAGTTCGTTGCGGCACAAGGGTGATAAGCCCGTTTCGTGTTTGATTTGCGGTATATATCTGCCTAACGTGCGAAAAAGCTTGAACACTTTCGTTCTGGCGATGTCTCCGAAGGGGAAGACGTGAACAAGGCGCAGCTCGTAGAAGCGATTGCGGACAAGGTCGGAGGGCGTCAGCAGGCCGCCGACGCGGTCGACGCCGTTCTGGACGCCATCGTCCGCGCGGTCGTCGCCGGCGACCGGGTCTCGGTCACCGGCTTCGGTTCCTTCGAGAAGGTGGACCGGCCGGCCCGTTACGCCCGCAACCCGCAGACGGGTGAGCGGGTTCGGGTCAAGAAGACCTCCGTGCCGCGTTTCCGCGCGGGCCAGGGCTTCAAGGACCTGGTCAGCGGCTCGAAGAAGCTTCCCCGTGGTGGCGAGGTCGCGGTCAAGAAGGCGCCCAAGGGCAGCCTGAGCGGTGGCGCTTCGGCGACGGTCAAGAAGGCGGCGGCGAAGAAGACCGCGGCCAAGAAGACGACCGCTCGCAAGACCACGACGGCCACCGCCAAGAAGACGACGGCCGCCGCGAAGAAGACCACGGCGAAGAAGACGACCGCGAAGAAGACGACCGCGAAGTCGACCGCCGCGAAGAAGACCACGGCGTCGAAGTCGACGGCCGCCAAGAAGACGGCCGCGAAGAAGGCGCCGGCGAAGAAGGCCACGGCCAAGAAGGCGCCGGCCAAGAAGTCGACGGCTCGCAAGACGACCGCCAAGAAGACCGCCGCGCGCCAGGCATAGGGCGCCTGGTACTCACACGCGCCGGGCCGGGCTCCTGCTGATGGAGCCCGGCCCGCGGCGTGTTCCGGGGCGGGCTCCGCCGGGATTTCAGAACGTTTGCAGGGTGATCAGGGTGATGCGCAGGGTCTCCCCCTCGCCCTCCGTCTCGATCCTGACCCGCTGCCCCGGCCGCAGCAGCCGCAGGGCGCCCGCGTCGAAGGCCGGGGCGCCGAACGGGACCGGGGTGCCGTCGTCCAGGAGCACCTGGCCGGTGCGGGTGGCGGGGTCGTAGGTGTACGCGGTGGCCTGCATGGCCGCAGCCTACTGGCCGGGGATCAGCAGGCGCGCGGCCGCGGCGGCCGTACGGGGGCCGACGCCGAGGCCGAGCGCGGCGCGCAGGTCGTCACCGGTGTCGACGTCCTGGCGCACGGAGTCGACGGCGGCGAGGGTGAGTTCCACAGCGCCGGAGCGGCGGTGGCGTGCACGGGAGCCGGGGCCGAAGGCGGGGGAGAGGCCGTGACCGGGAGCGGCGGCGAGCAGGGTGGTGCCGGTGCCGGCCGCGTCGGCGAGGAAGGAGCGGGGGAACGCGGCGGCCGCGTGCAGGACGCGGGTCAGTTCCCCGGGGCGCAGAGCGGGCAGATCTGCGTTCAGGGCCGCCACGGGGCTTTGCGGGCGTACATCGCGCACGACGGCCGCTCCGTGCCGCAGAGCGGCGTTCAGGCCGTCCTCGGGGCCGCCGCGGGGATCCTCCGGCACGGCGCGCGCGCCGAGGGCCGTCAGTTCGCGTGCGGCGCGGGGATCGTCCGTGACCACCACCACACCGCGCACGGCCGTAGCGGCCAGGGCCGCGGCCACGGTGTCCTGGGCGAAGGCGAGGGCCAGCCCGGGGCGCACCGCGTCGGCCGCGGTGTCCGAGAGCCTGCTCTTGGCCCGTGCCAGGGGCTTCACGGGCACGACCAGGGTCCACTGCACGGGCGTTCCGTCCCTCTCTTGTCGCCGCCATTGTCACCTGGGCGCAAGGGACGGCCGTAGGGCGGGGCGTACGGTGTTCTCGACAGACCGGCAGCCCGGGGCGACACTTGTGCGGCTCCGGGCCCCCGGAACAGGCCCTGGGAAGTCCTAGAGGAAGGTGTCCGCGTGCCCCGCCGGAGAATCGGCTTCTGGTACCGCCTCGCCGCGGTGATCGCCAAACCACCCCTGGTGGTGCTGATCAAGCGGGACTGGCGTGGAATGGAGAACATTCCGGCCGAGGGTGGATTTATCACCGCCGTGAACCACAATTCGCATGTCGATCCCTTTGCGTACGCCCATTATCAGTACAACAGCGGCCGGGTTCCGCGCTTTCTCGCGAAGAGCAGCCTCTTCGGCAAGGGATTCATCGGCGCCGTGATGCGCGGCACCGGGCAGATTCCCGTCTATCGCGAGAGCACCGACGCGCTGAGCGCCTTCCGGGCCGCCATCGACGCCGTGGAGCGCGGCGAGTGCGTCGCCTTCTACCCCGAGGGCACCCTGACCCGCGACCCGGACGGCTGGCCCATGACCGGCAAGACCGGCGCCGCACGGGTCGCCCTGCAGACTCGGTGCCCGGTGATCCCGGTCGCGCAGTGGGGTGCCAACGAGCTGCTGCCGCCGTACGCGAAGAAGCCGCACTTCCTGCCGCGCAAGACGCACCACGTGCTCGCGGGCCCGCCCGTCGACCTCACGCGCTTCTACGGCCAGGAGATGAGCCCGGACCTGCTGAAGGACGCCACCGAGGTCATCATGGCCGCCGTCACCCGCCAGCTGGAGGAGATCCGCGGCGAGCGGGCGCCGAAGACCCCGTACGACCCCAGGCGGGAGCGGATCGAGCAGCGGCGCAGGAGCGCGGCCGCGGTCGAGCCCCGGCGGCCCGAGCAGCACAATGGGGCACTGCGGGGACAGCAACGTCAGGAAGAGGGGCAGGGCAAGTGAGCAAGCCGGTCAAGGCGGCGGTGTTCGGCACCGGTTCGTGGGGCACGGCCTTCGGCATGGTGCTCGCCGACGCGGGATGCGACACCGTGCTGTGGGGGCGGCGTCCGGAACTCGCGGACGCGGTCAACTCCACCCGAACCAACCCGGACTACCTGCCCGGAGTACGGCTCCCGGAGAACCTGCGGGCCACCACCGACGCCGCCGAGGCGGCCGCCGACGCCGACTTCACCGTCCTCGCGGTCCCCTCCCAGACGCTGCGGGCCAACCTCGCCGACTGGACCGGGCTGCTGGCACCCGGCACCGTCCTCGTCTCGCTCATGAAAGGCGTCGAACTCGGTTCCGCCATGCGGATGAGCGAGGTGATCGAGGACGTCGCCAAGGTCGGGCAGGACCGTGTCGCCGTCGTCACCGGACCCAACCTCGCGCGGGAGATCGCCTCCCGGATGCCGGCCGCCTCCGTGGTCGCCTGCACCGACGAGGGCGTCGCCCAGCGGCTCCAGGCCGCCTGTCACACCCCGTACTTCCGCCCCTACACCAACACCGACGTCGTCGGCTGCGAGCTGGGCGGCGCGGTGAAGAACGTCATCGGTCTCGCCGTCGGCATCGCGGACGGCATGGGCCTCGGCGACAACGCCAAGGGCTCCCTCATCACCCGCGGTCTCGCGGAGACGACCCGGCTCGGCCTCGCGATGGGTGCCGACCCGCTCACCTTCGCCGGACTCGCGGGCCTCGGCGACCTGGTCGCGACCTGCTCCTCGCCGCTCTCCCGCAACCACACCTTCGGCACCAACCTGGGCAGGGGCATGACCCTCCAGGAGACCATCGCGGTCACCAAGCAGACCGCCGAGGGCGTCAAGTCCTGTGAGTCCGTGCTGGACTTGGGGCGCCGGTACGGCGTCGACATGCCCATCACCGAGACGGTCGTCGACATCGTGCACGACGGCAAGCCGCCGGTCGTCGCCCTCAAGGAGATGATGTCGCGCAGCGCCAAGCCGGAGCGACGCTGAGCGAAAGCGACCGTACGGGCACTGACTGGCCCACTACCACCGGGTACTCTCGACGCGATATGAGCACCGAGAACCTCCCCCAGAGTCCTGAGCAGCCGTCCCGCAAGCCGCGCGTGGCCGTCGTCTTCGGCGGCCGCAGCTCGGAACACGGGATCTCCGTGGTCACGGCCGGAGCCGTGCTGCGGGCCATCGACCGGACCAAGTACGACGTCCTGCCGATCGGCATCACCCGGGAGGGCCGCTGGTTCCTCACCGCCGACGAACCGGAACGCATGGCGATCACCGACCGCCGTACGCCGAGCGTCGAGGAACTCGCCGAGTCGCGGGAGGGCGGCGTGGTGCTCCCTGTCGACCCCGCCAACCGGGAAGTCCTCTACAGCGAGCCGGGGTCGGTGCCCAAGGCGCTCGGCGAGGTCGACGTCGTCTTCCCCGTCCTGCACGGCCCCTACGGCGAGGACGGCACCCTCCAGGGCATGCTGGAGCTCTCCGGGGTCCCGTACGTCGGCTCGGGCGTGCTCGCCTCGGCGGTCGGCCAGGACAAGGAGTACATGAAGCGCGTGTTCACCTCCTTCGGGCTGAAGGTCGGCCCGTACGTGGTGATCCGGCCGCGCGAGTGGCAGCTCGACGAGGCGGCCGCCCGCAAGAAGATCATCGACCTCGCCGGCGAGCACGGCTGGCCCCTCTTCGTGAAGCCCGCCCGCGCGGGCTCCTCCATCGGCATCACCAAGGTCGACGACCTCGCCGGTCTCGACGAGGCGATCGCCGAGGCCCAGCGCCACGACCCGAAGATCCTGGTCGAGGCTGCCCTGCGCGGCCGGGAGATCGAGTGCGGTGTCCTGGAGTTCGCGGACGGCCCGCGTGCGTCCGTTCCCGCCGAGATCCCGCCGCCCGAGACCCACGCGTACTACGACTTCGACGCGAAGTACATCGACTCGACGCCCGGCATCGTTCCGGCCCCGCTGACGCCCGAGGAGACCGCCGCGGTCCGGCGGCTCGCCGTCGACGCCTTCGACGCGGCCTCCTGCGAGGGTCTGGTCCGCGCGGACTTCTTCCTCACGGAGGACGGCGAGTTCGTCATCAACGAGATCAACACGCTGCCCGGCTTCACGCCGATCTCGATGTACCCGGCGATGTGGAAGGCGAGCGGCATCGAGTACCCGGAGCTGGTGGACCGCCTGATCCAGGCGGCGCTGCACCGCTCGACGGGCCTGCGCTGACGTGACCGGAACAGGGGCGAAACCCCTGTCCAGGGGCGCGAGGAACCGCGCGATCAGCCACGATCCGGCCCGCGCGCTCCAGACGGCCTCCTGAGGCACCCCCTTAGGAGGCCACTCCTTCGGGGACCGCCTTCTTGATGGCAGGCGCCAGCCCCACCAGGATCGGCGAGGTGTCCTTCCCGGCCCGATCCGCGGTCACCGACACCTCCACATACGCCGAACGATTCGCCGTGGTGAAGCGGTACGACCCGTCGTCCCGCTTCTCCATCAGCCAGTCCACCCCGTCGACGGCCCCGGCCACCGCGTCGGCGTCCCGGCCCTCGGCCACCCCTGGGTCGGCCATCTTGGGCGGCCGGGGCACACCGCAGCGCAGTATGATCACCGCGTCGCCCCAGCCCGCCGTCAACGACGAGGCGGGCCGAGGATCCCGGCGGCCGAGACCGTCCACCGTCCGCGGCAACACCCCGTCCAGTTTCCGGCACGGTTTCGTGGCGGCGGCCCCCGGGCTGGGAACCGCCGCCGAGCCGCCGTCGTCTGCTGAGGAGCAGCCCGCGACGGCGATCAACGACGCGGCGAGGACGGGCAGCCCGAGGCGAGCGGTCGGCCGGTGACGCAACGAGTTCACCGGACAAGGGTAGACGGGGGCTACAGGTGCACGACCGGGCAGGTCAGGGTGCGGGTGATCCCGTCCACTTGCTGGACTTTGGCGACCACCAGCCGACCGAGGTCGTCGACGGTGTCGGCCTGGGCGCGGACGATGACGTCGTAGGGCCCCGTCACGTCCTCGGCCTGGACGACGCCAGGGATCTTGCTGATCGTCTCGGCGACGGTCGACGCCTTGCCGACCTCCGTCTGGATCAGGATGTACGCCTGTACCACGGAACCTCCAGGGCGGCCACGAGGATCATGTGGATCATGTCGGGAAAAGGAACGCCACGGTATCGCGTCGTCAGGCGCCGGGGGGAGACCCCTGGAGGCCGCGCCGCACGCACCGGGGGACGGGGACGACGCGAGTTGACGGTCCACTCGACCGTACCGAGGACGACAACGGCCCGCGACCGGGCGGGAGCGACACTGCAAACGGCACGAGAAGGGGCGATACGACGATGAAGGGCACCGTGGGAGAGCTGGGGGAGTTCGGGCTCATCAGGGAGCTCACCTCCCGGCTCACCACCACCCCGGCGGTCCGGGTCGGCCCCGGCGACGACGCCGCCGTGGTGGCGGCGCCGGACCGCAGGGTCGTGGCGAGCACCGACCTGCTCCTGGAGGGGCGGCACTTCCGGCGCGACTGGTCCACGGCCTACGACGTGGGGCGCAAGGCCGCCGCACAGAACCTCGCGGACATCGCCGCCATGGGCGCCGTGCCCACCGCCCTGCTGCTCGGTCTGGTCGCGCCCGCCGACCTCCCGGTGACCTGGGCCACCGAGCTGATGGACGGACTGCGCGACGAGTGCCAGGTCGCAGGCGCGGCCGTGGTCGGCGGTGACGTCGTCCGCGGTGACACCATCATGATCTCCATCACCGCCCTCGGCGATCTGCGCAACCACGAGCCCG
This sequence comes from Streptomyces sp. NPDC057438, assembly GCF_042802995.1. Classification (NCBI taxonomy): domain Bacteria; kingdom Bacillati; phylum Actinomycetota; class Actinomycetes; order Kitasatosporales; family Streptomycetaceae; genus Streptomyces; species Streptomyces sp. NPDC057438. Next base: position 1,420 of record NZ_JBHVDD010000132.1, on the reverse strand, counting down.
TGACCAGGGGCGGAGCGCGCCCCGGTGACGTCGTCGCCGTCACCGGCTGGCTCGGCTGGTCCGCCGCCGGGCACACGGTGCTCTCCCGCGGCTTCCGCTCGCCGCGCGCCTTCGTGGAGGCCCACCGGCGCCCCGAACCGCCGTACCACGCGGGCCCGGCCGCCGCCTCCCTCGGCGCGACCGCGATGTGCGACGTGAGCGACGGGCTGATCGCGGACCTGGGGCACATCGCGGAGGCGAGCAAGTGCCGGATCGACATCCGCTCCGGCGCGATCGACATCCCCACCCAGATGCACGACATCGGTCAGGCCGTGGGCGTCGACCCCCTCCAGTGGGTGCTCACCGGCGGTGAGGACCACGCGATCGTGGCCACCTTCCCGCAGGACGTGAAGCTGCCCGCGCGGTGGAAGGTGATCGGCGAGGTCCTCAACCCCTCGGCGCTGCCCCAGGTGACCGTGGACGGGGCACCCTGGACCAGCAAGGGCGGCTGGGACCACTTCGGGGACATCGAGTCATGACCGCGACCCCGCGCCCCGCGCCCGCGAGGGTCCTCACCGTGGCCGGGTCCGACTCCGGCGGCGGGGCCGGCATCCAGGCCGACCTGAAGACGATGCTCGCGCTCGGCGTGCACGGGATGAGCGTCGTCACGGCCGTCACCGCGCAGAACTCCCTCGGAGTACAGGGCGCCTGGGAGTTGCCCGTCCAGGCCGTGCGCGCCCAGTACCGCAGTGTCGTCGACGACATCGGTGTGCAGGCCGTCAAGACCGGCATGCTGGCCTCCGCCGAACTCGTCGAGGCCGTCGCCGAGTTGCTGGCGGCCACGGACGCGCCGGTGGTCGTCGACCCGGTCGGCGTCTCCAAGCACGGGGACCCGCTCCTCGCCGCCTCCGCCCTGGACTCCGTACGGACGCGACTGCTGCCGGTGGCCACCGTCGCGACCCCGAACCTCGACGAGGTGACCCAACTCACCGGCGTGCGGGTCCGGTCGGAGGCCGGGATGCGGGAGGCGGCCGCGGCCCTGCTGGCCCACGGCCCCCGGTGGGCGCTGATCAAGGGCGGTCATCTCCCGGGGGACGCCGTCGACCTGCTGACCGACGGCGCCGAGGAACACTGGCTGCGCGCCCCCCGCTACGACAACCGGCACACGCACGGCACGGGCTGCACGCTCGCCTCCGCGATCGCCGCGCACCTCGCGCGGGGACGGACCGTGCCGGAGGCCGTGACGGCGGCCAAGGAGTACGTGACCGGGGCGATCGCCGACGGATTCGCCCTCGGCGGCGGGATCGGGCCCGTGGACCACGGCTGGGCCCTCACCCGGGGTGCTCCGACCGCCTGAGACCGGGGTGCTCCGACCGCCGGAGGTCCCTCGCGGGCAGTCCGTGGAGAGGTCTCGGGGCCGTGCCCGTACGCGGATCCGCGT
>NZ_JBHVDD010000131.1:0-16887 GCF_042802995.1 Streptomyces sp. NPDC057438 | reverse complement strand
GAGTGACCCGGGACGGGTCACTCCGCGAACGCCTCGCACACCGGGAGATCACTCCTCGTCGTCGCCGATACCGCCCGGCAGACCGGCGGTGTCCCCGCTGCTGCCGTCGTCCGGGGTCTCGCTCACCGGGGGCTCCGGCTCCTCGGAGGTCGTCGGCTCCTCGGAGGGCGTCGGCTCCTCCGTGGTCGGCTCGTCCGTCGGCTCGTCCGTCGGCGACTGACTGAAGGAGGGGGAACGCGTGTACGACGGCGTGTAGTCGGGGTTGTCGCCCGAGCCAGTGCTGTCCTGCGTCTCCTCCTCGGTCACCTCGTCGGTGGGTGTCTCCTTCGTGTCCTTGTCCTTGCTGGAGGACGTCGCCGTCGGGGACTTCGTGGTCCCGGTGCCGCCGCTGCCGTTGCCGGCGTCCTTGTTGTTCAGCGCCAGCGCGACACCCGCGGAGATGGCGATCACCGCGAGAACGGCGAGGATCCACAGCTTGCCGCGGCCGCTGCCCCGGTTGCCCCGTCCCTCGAAACCGCCGTCGTCCCGGCCACCGCCGCCGTATCCGGGCAGGATCGGCTGCGGGATCTGCGAGGTGCCCTCCCCGGAGTGGGGCATGACAGTGGTACCCGACATACCGCCCGGCGGCGTGTGCCGGCCGTCGTGCACGGCGACGGGCCCGGTGTTCCAGGTGCCGGTGTGGCCGCCCTGGTCGTACAGCATCTGCAGGCCGTACTGCACGAGGCCGCGCATCTCCTCGGCCGTCTGGAACCGGTCGTCCGGCTCCTTGGCGAGGGAGCGCATGACGAGGCCGTCGAGCTCCGGCGGCGCCGCCCCGTCCGAGGACTCGGAGGGCGGTACCGGAATGTCCTGGACGTGCTGGTAGACCACCGAGAGCGGGGTCTCGCCGATGAAGGGGGGCCTGAGCGCCAGGAGTTCGTAGAGCAGACAGCCGGTGGCGTACAGGTCGGAGCGGTGGTCGACGGCCTTGCCGAGTGCCTGCTCCGGGGAGAGGTACTGGGGTGTACCCATCACCATGCCGGTCTGCGTCATCGTCGTCGACGCCCCGTGCAGGGCGCGGGCGATGCCGAAGTCCATCACCTTCACGGCGCCGTTGTCGGTGATGATGACGTTCGCCGGCTTGATGTCGCGGTGCACGATGCCGTGCTGGTGGGAGTAGGCGAGCGCCTCCAGCACACCGGAGACGATGATCAGCGCCTGCTCGGGGCCGGGCGCCTCCGCGTTGATCAGCAGGTCGCGGATCGTACGGCCCTCGACCAGCTCCATGACGATGTACGGCACGGGCGTGCCGTTCACGACGTCCTCGCCGGAGTCGTAGACCGCCACGATCGAGTGGTGGTTGAGACCGGCCACGGCCTGGGCCTCACGCGTGAAGCGGGCCTTGGAGATGGGGTCCTCGGCCAGGTCGGATCGGAGCAGTTTGACCGCCACCGTACGACCGAGGCGCACGTCCTCCGCCGCGAACACCTCGGCCATGCCGCCCCGGCCGAGTCTGTGGGTCATCCGGTACCGACCGTCACCGACCAGCCCGCCGTTGCCCCACAACTCCGGCGCGTCCGACATGCCGCCGCCAGTCGCCTCGGGGTCGGACGGGCCCTGAGAGCGCTGCTGCTGTGCCATCAGTCCTCGCCGTCGTTTCTGCCCGCGGTCCGCGCGGTACTTGTTACGGTCTCCGTCGGCCACGCTACAGCCTTCACGCAAGGGGCCGGTCCGGGTTGGATGCGCGACGGGGTTCACGACGGGTTCAAGGTGGATCCATAGGTTGAGTCGGCCATGAAACCCGCAGCGCGCGCACTCGTGCAAGTTCTGTGTACCGGGCGTACGCCCCCTGTAACGCTTCCGCGACGCTTCTATCGCGTACGGTCACGGATCGGGCACCGCGCTTGACGTGTCGGTGCCCTGGGGCAGACTTGGCCGGGAATAGCTCAAAGGATCACCAGCAGCATCAGGGATCAGACGATCGCGGGAGCAACGCCAGCAGCTTTCGCGCGCCGATGGGGGACGCAGGAAGATGAGCCAGGACGCCGCACAGGGCCGGTACGCGGGACGGTCGCTAGCCGGTGGCCGCTATCAGCTGCGTGACCTGCTCGGCGAGGGCGGTATGGCCTCCGTCCACCTCGCGTACGACTCGGTGCTCGACCGACAGGTCGCGATCAAGACACTCCACACGGAACTGGGCCGCGAACAGGCCTTCCGTGAGCGTTTCCGCCGCGAGGCGCAGGCCGTGGCGAAGCTCACCCACACCAACATCGTCTCCGTCTTCGACACCGGCGAGGACGAGATGGACGGCATGACGACGCCGTACATCGTCATGGAGTACATCGAGGGCAAGCCGCTCGGTTCGGTGCTCGACGCGGACGTCGCCCAGCTCGGCGCGATGCCCGCCGACAAGGCGCTGAAGATCACCGCGGACGTGCTGGCGGCGCTGGAGATCAGCCACGAGATGGGCCTGGTCCACCGGGACATCAAGCCGGGCAACGTGATGATGACCAAGCGCGACGTCGTGAAGGTCATGGACTTCGGCATCGCCCGCGCCATGCAGTCGGGTGTGACGTCGATGACGCAGACCGGCATGGTCGTCGGCACCCCGCAGTACCTCTCGCCCGAGCAGGCCCTCGGCCGTGGCGTGGACGCCCGCTCCGACCTGTACTCGGTCGGCATCATGCTGTTCCAGCTGACCACCGGCCGGCTGCCCTTCGAGGCGGACTCCCCGCTGGCCATCGCCTACGCCCACGTCCAGGAGGAGCCCGTCGCTCCCTCCTCGATCAACCGTTCCCTGCCGCCGGCCGTCGACGCCGTCATCGCCCGCGCGCTGAAGAAGAACCCGAACGAGCGGTTCCCGAGCGCGGAGGCGATGCGGGACGAGTGCATGCGGGTCGCCGCGTCCCTGCAGCCCGTCGCGCCGAGCATCGTGCCGGGCGCCCAGACGCCCAGCGGCGCCGGGGTCTCCTCGGCCGTCTTCCCGCCGATCGACCAGACGGGCGCGCCGCAGTCCGGCAGTGTGCAGATGCCGTACCAGCCGCACGCGACGGGCGGATACGGCCCGCCGACGCCCGCGCCCGCCCCGTCCTACGGCTACCCGCAGCAGGGCGGTTACCCGACGCCGCCGCAGACCGCCCAGTACGCGCCGCAACAGGGGCCGGCCACCCCGCCGCCGTACACCATCTCGCCCCAGCAGTCCTCGCCGTCGGCGGGAGGTGCCGGGGGCGGGAAGAGCAACAAGGGCGTGATCATGGGGGCGATCGCCGTGTCGGTCCTCGCGGTCGGCGGTCTGATCGTGGCGCTGACCCTGAGCAAGGGGACGGAGTCCGAGGGCGGCGACAGCGGCCCGAGCGCGTCCTCCTCGCCGACCGTGGTCGAGGGGCACAAGGGACCGGACACGTCGAAGGTCATCGAAACGACCGCGTGCACGGAGCCCGTGGAGTCGTACAACGACCCGGACAAGATCGAACTGCCGGACTTCACCTTCAAGAACATCGACTCGGTGAAGAAGTGCTTCCAGGCGGCCGGCTGGGAGTACGACGTGCAGAAGGTCGACGAGAACACGTACGGCGAGGGCACGGTGATGGAGCAGTACCCGTCGGCCGACGAGGACGTCGACCCCAAGGACATGCCCTCGATCGTCCTCAAGGTCTCCACGGGCAACCCGTCCTGACGCCTCGCGCACCCCGGCATGTGGAAGGGCCCGGCACGTCATGTGCCGGGCCCTTTGCGTACGTGGGGGTGTGCGGGGTGTCGGGCCGGGTCGCCGGACGGGGTGTCGCCCGGGGCTAGAGGTACGGGCCTCCCGAGCGGCCGATCGTCCGCGGGTCGTCGTCGCCCTCGTGGCCGCCGACGCCGGGCGGCAGCGCACGGCGCATCTGCTCCAGCTGGGCACGGGCGGCCATCTGCTGGGCGAACAGCGTCGTCTGGATCCCGTGGAAGAGACCTTCGAGCCAGCCGACCAGCTGGGCCTGCGCGATCCGCAGCTCCGCGTCGCTCGGGATCACCTCGTCCGTGAAGGGCAGGGAGAGCCGCTCCAGCTCCTCCACCAGCTCGGGCGCCAGGCCGTCCTCCAGTTCCTTGACCGAGCTGGCGTGGATCTCCTTCAGCCGGGCCCGGCTGGCCTCGTCGAGAGGGGCGACCCGTACCTCTTCGAGCAGCTGCTTGATCATGCTGCCGATGCGCATGACCTTGGCCGGCTGTTCCACCATCTCCGTCACCGGGACCTCGCGGGAGTCCTCGTCTCCTCCGCCGCCCACCGCCATTCCGTCCTGGCCCACGACCAGGATCTGGGGCTGTTCGGGCGACCGTTCGTTCCTCGGCATCTCCATGCCGTTCATTCTCTCCCACGCCCCCACCTCCCCGGGCTGGCGCCCCCCACACAGGGTGATCCACCGTTCACACGGCAGCCGTCCGGCGTGGGTCCGGCTGCTCGCGCCGAGATGCCGGGGGGCGGGGTGCGTGTGAGCCTGAGGGCGTGGCTCCTTGGCTTCGTTCGACGCGCCTGACGGGACTCGTCCGCGTCACGGGACTGCTGGTGGTCCTGGTGGCGGGGGCCGTGCCTGCCGTCCACGCGGCCGAGCCCGACCCCGCGTCCTCCCGGGCCGGCAGCCGTGCGGGCGAGGGGCGGGAGCGGCCGGGGCGGGAGGACGCCTGGCCCATGGCCCCGGACGACACGTACGCGCCCTCGGAGGTACCGGTACCGGTCCCCGAGCCGGACGGCCCGGAAACGGGTACCTCGGTCCGCCCGGACACCGCCCCGCCCCCGCCGGCCGCACCACCCGGAGCCGGCACCGCGACCGCCGAGGAACCCGTCCTGCGGGTCATGGCTCTCGGCAGCGGTCTCATCCTGATGGGGGTGGGGCTCGGTCTGGCCTTCGTCGGACTGCGGATAAGACGGTACTGAGCGGGGCGGCGTGCGGGTCCATCAGCAGCGTCGGCGGCCCGGTCGTCGCGTCGGCGGCCCGGTCGTCGCGTCGGTTACGGCACGACCAGGAGGACCTTGCCGATGTGGCCGCTCTCCTCCAGCACCCGGTGGGCCGTGGCCGCGTCGTCCATGGGGATCTCGCGGTCGACGACGGGACGCACGTGGCCCCCGTCGAGCAGCGGCCACACGTGTTCGCGCACGGCCGCGACGATCGCGGCCTTCTCCTCCCGGGGGCGGGCGCGCAGCGAGGTCGCGCTGATCGCGGCGCGCTTGGCGAGGAGGGCGCCGATGTTCAGTTCGCCCTTGACGCCGCCCTGCATACCGATGATCGCGAGGCGGCCGTTGACGGCGAGCACGCGGACGTTGCGGTCGAGGTACTTGGCACCCATGTTGTCGAGGACCACGTCCGCGCCCCTGCCGTCCGTGACCTTGCGGACCTCCTCGACGAAGTCCTGCTCGCGGTAGTTGATCAGGGTGTCCGCCCCCAGGGCGGCGCACTGGGCGAGCTTCTCCTCGGTACCCGCCGTGACCGCCACCTTCGCGCCGACGGCCTTGGCGAGCTGGATGGCCATGGTGCCGATGCCGCTGGAGCCGCCGTGCACGAGCAGGGTCTCGCCCGGACGCAGATGGGCCACCATGAAGACGTTCGACCAGACCGTGCAGGTGACCTCGGGCAGCGCGGCCGACGCGGTCAGGCCGATCCCGGCGGGCACGGGCAGCAGCTGGGCGGCCGGGGCGACGACCTTCTCCGCGTAACCGCCGCCCGCGAGCAGCGCGCACACCTCGTCGCCGACGTTCCATCCGGCCACCCCGGGGCCGATCTCCGCGATGCGCCCGGAACACTCCAGGCCGGGGTAGGGGGAGGCGCCGGGCGGTGGATCGTAGAAGCCCTGCCGCTGGAGCAGGTCGGCACGGTTCACCGCGCTCGCCGCCACCTCGATGAGCACTTCGCCCTCGCCGGGCACGGGGTCGGGGACCTCGTCCCACACCAGGGCCTCGGGTCCACCGGGTTCGGGAATCGTGATCGCATGCATGAGGGGGACGCTACTCCTCGACCTCCACGTCCCGCCGCCCCCGGCGACGACACCTTCACGCCTCCGCTCCCAGGCCCGCCCCGCCCCGGCCCCGTTCGCGCCTCCTCCGGCCGGCGGCCACGCCTCAGCTCCCTCACCCGACCGACGCCGCTCCGACCCGCACCCCTCCAACGCCGGTCGGCCGCCCCGGCCCGCCCGGCCCCGCGTGCCGATCCCGAACGCCCTCCCGTCGCCGATCCCGCGCGGCCCTGCCCCCGCCGACGACCACATCCCCCGTCGCCGACCCGCTCCCGACGCGGCGGCCCCGCACCGCCGTTCTCACCCGGCCCCCTCCGGACGGCACCACAAGCCCCGGGACCCTGGCGCGGGACCCACCGACGGCAGGGCCGCATTCCTCCCGCCCCGCCCCCCCCACACACACCAGCCGTCCGCCCACTGCCCACTCAGGCGACCGCACCAGGCCCTCTCCTCCGGCGGCCCACACCCCAGGACCCTGGCACCAGCCCCACCGACGGCCCGGCCCCCATGCCTCCCTCGCCCCGCCCCGCCCCCAACACCAGCCGTCCGCCCACTGCCCACTCAGGCGACCGCACCAGGCCCTCTGCTCCGGTCGATCCCGCCCCAGGACCCCGCGGGCCAGCCGCCGACAGCGGCTGCGGCCTGCATGCATCCCACCCCTTCCCCAACACCAGCCGTCCGCCCCGCCCCCACTCAGGCGACCGCCCGCGGCGCTCCGCTCCCGTCGGCCCCCACGCACCGAGGCCCCGCTGGCCAGCCGCCGTCGGGGGCCCGGCCTGCGTCCCCTCGGTGGTTGCCCCAGCCCCGGTCGGCGGGACTGCCCCCACGCCCTCGACCGTGCCGTCGGCCGTACCGATGGCCCGGTGCGCCCCGCGCCCGCCGCACCGCGAACCGCCTCCGCGGCCCCGTCCTCGCACCCCGCCGAACCGCTGCCGCACCCCCGTCCCCGAACCCACCGCCACAAATTGGGATGCGTATCCAGCCCATCGGCGAGACCGTGAAGGCTGCACTGCCGCGCGGACGCGCGAGGACCCGCTTCGACCGCGAGTGCGAAGCCGTCCCGACTTTTCGCGCGGCGACCGATGAGTTTCGGCGGTCCCCGTGGTCTCCCTTTGCGTAGCCCAGGACACGGGCCCCGTACGCGGAAGGATCTCAGACATGAGCGCACAGACGTCCGGCCTCGCGATCGAGACCGCGGGTCTGGTCAAGACCTTCGGCGAGACCCGGGCCGTCGACGGCGTCGACCTGGCCGTGCCCGCCGGCACGGTCTACGGCGTCCTCGGCCCGAACGGCGCCGGCAAGACGACCACGGTGAAGATGCTCGCCACCCTGCTGCGCCCCGACGGGGGCGAGGCGCACGTCTTCGGTCACGACGTCGTCCGGGAGGCCGACGAGGTCCGCGGGCGGGTGAGCCTGACCGGGCAGTACGCCTCCGTGGACGAGGACCTGACCGGCACCGAGAACCTGGTGCTGCTCGCCCGCCTCCTCGGCCACGGCAAGGCGGCCGCACGGCTCCGTGCCGAACAGCTGCTGGAGGCCTTCGGACTGAGCGAGGCCGCCGCGAAACAGGTCAAGCACTACTCGGGCGGCATGCGGCGCCGTATCGACATCGCCGCGTCCATCCTCAACACACCCGACCTGCTGTTCCTCGACGAGCCCACGACCGGCCTCGACCCGCGCAGCCGCAACCAGGTGTGGGACATCGTGCGCGCGGTGGTCGCCCAGGGCACGACGGTCCTGCTGACCACGCAGTACCTGGACGAGGCGGACCAGCTGGCGTCCCGGATCGCGGTCATCGACCACGGCAAGGTGATCGCGGAGGGCACCAAGGGCGAGCTGAAGGCGTCCGTCGGCGCCGGTTCCGTCCATCTGCGGCTGCGCGACGCGGCCCAGAGGCCGCAGGCGGAGGAGGTGCTGCGGCTCACCCTCGACGCCGACGTGCAGCGGGAGCCGGACCCGGTGGCGCTGACGGCGCGCGTCGGCGCGGGATCCGCGGGCGGGCAGGGGGCCGCCGAGGCCGCCGCCCGGGCACTGGCCGAACTGGCCCGCACCGGCATCACCGTCGACAACTTCTCGCTGGGACAGCCCAGCCTGGACGAGGTCTTCCTCGCCCTCACCGGACACGACACCCAGGCGACGGCCACACAGGCCGACGACGCCCCCGACACGAAGGACGAGGCGGCGGCATGAGCACCGCGACCACCACCGAGAACAAGGAACTCGCCCCCGTCAGCGCCGAGTCGCTCGCCGCGCTGCTCATCTCCAAGGACCGCCCACCGCGGCCCAGCGCGCTGTCGGCCTCGCTGACCTTCGGCTGGCGGGCCATGCTCAAGATCAAGCACGTGCCGGAACAGCTCTTCGACGTCACCGCCTTCCCGATCATGATGGTGCTGATGTACACGTACCTCTTCGGCGGTGCGCTGGCCGGCTCGCCCGAGGAGTACATCCAGTTCCTGCTGCCGGGCATCCTGGTGATGTCGGTCGTGATGATCACGATGTACACCGGCGTCTCCGTCAACACGGACATCGAGAAGGGCGTCTTCGACCGCTTCCGCTCGCTGCCGATCTGGCGGCCGTCGACGATGGTCGGCTATCTGCTGGGCGACGCCCTGCGGTACGCGATCGCGTCCGTGGTGATGCTCACCGTCGGCATGATCCTCGGCTACCGCCCGGACGGCGGGGTGCTGGGCGTGGTCGCCGGGGTCGCGCTGCTCATCGTCTTCTCGTTCTCGTTCTCGTGGATCTGGACGATGTTCGGCCTGATGCTGCGCACCGAGAAGTCCGTGATGGGCGTCAGCATGATGGTGATCTTCCCGCTGACCTTCCTGTCCAACGTCTTCGTCGACCCGAGCACGATGCCGGGCTGGCTCCAGGCGTTCGTCAACAACAGCCCGGTCACCCATCTGGCCTCGGCGGTCCGCGAGTTGATGGCGGGCGAGTGGCCCACCGCGGAGATCGCCTGGACGCTGGGCTGGTCCGCCCTGTTCGTGCTGGTCTTCGGACCGATCACGATGCGGCTGTACAACCGCAAGTAGGCGTCCACGCCAAGAGGGTGGCCCCGGGGTTACGCATCCCGGGGCCACCCTCTCGTTCTCCGTCACGGCAGGTGCTTGGTCTCGGGGGTGATCTTCGTGCTCGGGGTGGCACGGACGATGGTGATGAGCCGGTCCGTCAGCTGGAGCTGACCGATGGACGGATCGTCGTAGCCGAGCACCCGGTGTCCGCGCAGCACGCTGACCACGAGGTCCTCCGTCTCCCGCACCCCGCGCCCCACCTCCGCCTTTATGACCGGCCGTTCGGCGATGTCGAGCCCGCTGCCCTGCTGGATGAGGTCCTCCATCACCATGCCGGCCGCCGGGCTGAGTACGGAGAGCCCGAGCAGCCGTCCGGCCGCGCTGGCACTGGTGATGACCACGTCCGCCCCGGACTGCTTCAGCAGCGGCGCGTTCTCCTCCTCGCGCACGGCGGCCACGATCTTCGCCTGGCGGTTGAGCTGGCGGGCGGTCAGCGCGACCAGGACGGCGGTGTCGTCCCGCGCGGTGGAGATGATGATCTGCCGCGCCTTCTGCAGCTCGGCCCGCAACAACACATCACTGCGGGTCGCGTCCCCGATGACCCCGGTGTATCCCTCGGACGTCGCTGCCTCGATGGCCTTGGAGCTGGGGTCCACGACGACGATCTGCTCCTTCTTCAGCCCCGTCACGCAGACGGTCTGAACCGCCGACCGCCCCTTGGTCCCCCAGCCGACGACAACGGTGTGATCCCTCAAGGCCGCCCTCCAGCGGTTCAGTCGCCATTCTTCGCGCGTGCGCTCCGTGAGAACCTCCAGCGTGGTACCGACCAGGATGATCAGGAACAGCACACGCAGCGGGGTGATCACGAAGATGTTGGTGAACCGGGCAGCATCGCTGACCGGCGTGATGTCGCCGTATCCGGTGGTGGAGAGGGTGACGGTGGCGTAGTAGAACGCGTCGAGCAGATCCACCGAACCGTCGGAGTTGTCGTTGTACCCCTCGTGGTCGGCGTAGACGATGAACGCGGTCGCGACCAGCACGAACAAGGCCATCGCCAGCCGCATACCGACCTGTCGGATCGGCCGCTCGACCTCCTGTTTCGGCAGCCTCACCTGGTGGGTCACCAGACGCTCGTCCGCATTGCGGGCGATCGCGTCCTGGCCCGGCAGTTTCACGTGAAACACTCCCCGTTTCGACGTACGTCCCCTGGCTGTACCCCGCCCCCGACGGCCCGTTGTTTCACGTGAAACACCGTTGGTCCTACGGCCGGTCGGCCATACCGACGTTTCACGTGAAACACACCTGGATCCCCGCGGTCGCCCAGGGCAGGTCGAGCAGTTCCAGCGCCTGACCGAGGCGGGCGCCGCCGGGTGGTACGACGGCTAGAGCATCGGCGGTGGCGATTCCGCGGAGCATAGCGGGACCGTTGTAGTGCAACGGCACGGCATCGTCCCCGCGCAGGCCGACGGGCACGAGCCGGGTGTCGTACGGATGGCCGTGCACCCCCTCGCGCAGCGGCACCGCGTACGGCTCCGGGGCCGGGCGTCCGGCGAGAGTCCGCAGCAGCGGCTCGGCGAGCGTGAACAGCCCGGAGACGGCGGCCAGCGGGTTGCCGGGCAGCCCGACGAGATGCTGGTCCTGCTTGGTGCGGGCCAACAGCATGGGATGCCCGGGGCGCACCTTCACACCGTCGACGAGGAGTTCGGCCCCGACCCGGCGCAGGATGGAGTGGACGTGGTCGACGGGCCCGGCGGCCGTACCGCCCGTGGTGACGATGAGGTCGGCGGAGGACTTCTTCACGGCCCGGTACAGGGCGTCGGCGTCGTCCCCGAGGCGGCGCACGGCGGTGACCTCGGCGCCGAGCGCCCGCAGCCAGGACGGCAGCATGGGGCCGAGAGCATCCCGGATGAGGCCCTCGCGCGGAAGTCCGTCGGTGAGCAGTTCGTCGCCCAGGACGAGCAGTTCGACGCGCGGGCGGGGGAGCACGGTCACCGTGTCGTACCCGGCGGCCGCCGCGAGCCCGAGCGCGGCCGGGGTGATCTGTGTGCCGAGCGGCAGCAGTTGGTCGCCGTGACGGCACTCCTGGCCTCGCGGGCGGATGTCCTGCCCGTGGACGAGGTCCCGGGTCGGATGCAGCCGGCCCTTGTCGTCGGTGAGGCCGTGCTCGCTGCGCAGGACGGCGGTGGTGTCGGGCGGGATGCGGGCGCCGGTGGCGATCCGGACCGCCTCCCCGTCCGTCAGCCGCCCGGGATCGGCGTGCCCTGCGAGGACACCGTCCTCCCGCACGGCCCACGGGCCGGGACCCGCCACCGCCCAGCCGTCCATGGCGGACGTGTCGAAGGAGGGGAGGTCGGTGAGGGCGGTCAGGGGCGCGGCGAGTACGAGTCCGAGCGCCTGGTCGACGGTGACCGAGACAGGGGCCCGGCGGCCGGCCGTACGGGCGGCGCGTTCGGCGATGGCCCGGGCCTCGGGCCAGGAGGTGTCCCCGTGGGGGGAGTCGCCCTTGGCCCGGTGCTCCTCGGACCGCCCCGGCACGGGGGTCTCGCGGGAGGGACGGGGCTCCATCGGCCCCTGGACGGCTCTGTCGTTGGCCACGGCCAGCGCCTCCTCCACGTCGAGCTCCTCGGCGTCCTGGGCGGTCATCCGGCGGCCGGGCCGGTGTCCTGGCCGGAGCCGGTGCGGGCATCGGCGTCCGCGTCCGGCGCGGGATCCGACGGGGCGTCCGGCCCGGCGGCCGGCGGGTCCTCCTCGGCCCAGCGCAGGGCCAGGGCGGACGCCTTGCGGGCGGCCTCGGTGACCGCCTCCGGGCCTCCACCGGCGCGGGCGGCGGCGTAGCCGATCAGGAAGGTGGTCAACGGGGCGGCGGGCCGGGCCACGCTGTGGGCGGCGTCACGGGCGAGGTCGAGCAGCTCGGTGATGTCGACGTCGAGGTCGATCCCCAGCTCGTCCTTGACTGCGGAAATCCATTCATCCAACACGTGGCCATGCTCCCTGATCCGTGCGCGGGCGGCGGCGATGTCGTCCCAGGTGTCGCAGTCGAAGGACGCGACCGGGTCGGTGATGCGGGTGAGGCGCAGCGCGGCGGTCAGCCGCCGCAGGGGGAGCCCGGTGAGACCGTTGTGCTCGGCGGCGAGCCGGGCCAGCTCCCGGCGCAGGGCCTCGGCCCGGTAGACGGCGACGAGGGGCTGGTCGCGGCCGTCGGGGTCGGTGACCAGCACGCCGTCGGCGGAGCCCGCGCTGTCCGAGAGGGCGCGGAGCAGACGCCCCACCGTCTCCTCTCCCAGGAACGGCAGGTCGGCGGAGAGAACGAGGACGCGGGGTGCGGTGGTGTGCCGCAGTCCGGCACCCAGCGCGGCGAGCGGGCCGCCGCCCGGGGGGTCCTCTCGGGCCCACCGTACGGCCCGCGCGGTGGGCCGGGGTGCGGCGACGACGACGGTCGTCCCGGCCCCGGCACAGGCGGTCAGCACTCGGTCGAGCAGCGCCCGGCCCCCCACGCGCACGGCGGGCTTGTCGGCGCCGCCGAGCCGCCGGGCGGCGCCGCCGGCGAGCACGACGGCGTCGAACGCCTCGGTACCGGGGTCGCCCGGGGGCTCGTACGCGGTCACCCTCCGAGTATGCGGGTCCCGACGATCACAGGGAACGTGGGAGAGGCCGCGCGATCAGGGACCGACCGGGTCCGACGGCGTGGGCGATCGGTCCCGGCCGGGTACATCCCCTGTTCAGAGCGTGCGCAGCAGCACCGCCGGCTGTTCGACGCAGTCGGCCACGAATCGCAGGAAGCCGCCCGCCGTGCCGCCGTCGCACACCCGGTGGTCGAAGGTGAGCGAGAGCTGCACGACCTGCCGTACCGCCAGCTCGCCCTCGTGCACCCACGGCTTGGGGACGATGCGGCCGACGCCGAGCATGGCGGCCTCGGGGTGGTTGATGATCGGCGTGGAGCCGTCGACCCCGAAGACGCCGTAGTTGTTCAGGGTGAAGGTCCCGCCGGTCAGCTGGCCGGGTGTCAGGGTCCCGGTCCGTGCCGCCTCGGTCAGCCGCGCGAACTCGGCGGTGAGCGACTCCGTGTTCCTGGTGTGCGCGTCCCGGACGACGGGCACGACCAGCCCCCGTTCGGTCTGCGCGGCGAACCCGAGGTGCACCCGGTCGAGCCGGACGACCTCGCGGGCCTCCATGTCGACCGTCGAGTTCAGCTCCGGGAAACGGGCCAGGGCGGCGGTGCAGATCCGGGCGAGCAGCGCGAGGACGGAGATCTTCGGGCCCCCGGCCGCGTTCATCGCCGCCCGGGCGCGCATCAGTTCCGTCGCGTCGGCGTCCACCCAGCAGGTGGCGTCGGGGATCTCGCGCCGGCTGCGGGAGAGCTTGTCGGCGACGGCGCCCCGCACGCCCCGGAGGGGGATGCGGGTGGCGGAGGGTGCCTCGGCGGGTGCGGGCCGCGCGGCCGGCTGTGCGGTCACGGCCCTCGGCTCCGGAGCGGGGGCGGGGGCCGTGGCGGCCCGCAGCGCGTGCTCCACGTCGGCCCGCAGGATCAGTCCCTCGGGGCCCGAGCCGTGCAACGTCCGCAGGTCCAGGCCGTTCTCGCGGGCGAGACGGCGGACGAGCGGGGAGATGACCGGCACGGGTCCGTCCGAACACGCGGGAGCGGCGACCGGGGCGGGTGTCGGGTCGATGACGGTGCGCGGGGCCGTCGGCTCGGCGGGCATGGTGGACCGGATCGGTTCCCCGGGCCGCACCCGCCTGCGCCGCGCCGGCGGCGCGCCGGTGCCGTACCCGACCAGCACGTTGCCGGAGCCCTCGCCGGCGGTGGCGTCCGAGGCGGGTGCCCCCACGGCCACGGTCAGCAAGGGCGCGCCGACGGGCAGTTCCGTGCCCTCCTCGCCGAAGCGGGCGGTGACGACACCGCCGTAGGGGCAGGGGACCTCGACCATGGCCTTGGCCGTCTCGACCTCGACGACCGGCTGGTCGATCGCGACGACGTCCCCGACCTGGACCAGCCAGCGCACGATCTCGGCCTCGGTCAATCCCTCACCGAGGTCGGGCAGCTTGAACTCCAGCACCTGGGCCATCAGTTCCCCGCCTCCCACTGCAGACGGCCCACGGCGTCCAGGATCCGGTCGACGCCGGGGAGGTGGTGCCGCTCCAGCATGGGCGGGGGGTACGGGATGTCGAACCCGGCGACGCGCAGCACGGGCGCCTCCAGGTGGTGGAAGCAGCGCTCGGTGACGCGGGCCGCGATCTCGCCGCCCGGACCGCCGTAGGAGCCCGACTCGTGCACGACGACCGCCCGGCCGGTCCGGCGTACCGACGCGGCGACGGTCTCGTCGTCGAAGGGGACCAGGGAGCGCAGGTCGACGACTTCGAGGTCCCAGCCCTCGGCCGTGGCCGCCTCGGCGGCCTCCAGACAGACGGGCACGGACGGGCCGTAGGTGATGAGGGTGGCGCTGCGGCCGGCGCGGCGCACGACCGCGCGGCCGATCGGCTCGACGGCCTGCGGCTCCTCGGGGTTCCAGGAGTCCTTCGACCAGTACAGGCGCTTGGGCTCCAGGAGGACGACCGGGTCGTCGGAGGCGATGGCGGCGCGCAGCAGGCCGTAGGCGTCGGCGACGGTGGCGGGCGTGACGACATGGAGCCCCGGAGTCGCCATGTAGTACGCCTCGGAGGAGTCGCTGTGGTGTTCGACGCCACCGATGCCGCCGCCGTACGGGACACGGATGGTGATCGGCAGGGGCATCGCTCCGCGCGTGCGGTTGCGCATGCGGGCGACATGGCTGATGAGCTGCTCGAACGCCGGGTAGGCGAACGCGTCGAACTGCATTTCCACGACCGGCCTGAGCCCGTACATGGCCATGCCGACGGCGGTGCCGAGGATGCCCGCCTCGGCGAGCGGGGTGTCGGTGACCCGGTCCTCGCCGAACTCCTTGGCGAGCCCGTCGGTGACGCGGAAGACACCGCCGAGGGCGCCGACGTCCTCGCCCATGACGTGCACGGTGGGGTCGGCGGTCATGGCGTCGCGCAGCGCGCGGTTGAGCGCCTGCGCCATGGTGGCGGGCTTGACGGCGACGGTGGTCATGGCCGCGCCCCTTCGTTCTCCGCCGCCAGCTCGGCCCTGAGCAGGGCTTCCTGTTCACGCAGTTGCGGGGTGGGCTCGGCGTAGACGTGGGCGAAGAGGTCCATGGGGTCGAGCACCGGGTCCTGGTTCATGCGCTCGCGCAGGTCGGCCGCCATCGCCTCGGCGGCGTCCCGGGCGGCCCGGATGCCGTCCTCGTCGAGGAGGCCGCGCTCCGTCAGCTCGTGCTCCAGGATCGCGATCGGGTCGTGCGCGCGCCAGGTCTCGACCTCGGCGTCGCCCCGGTAGCGGGTCGCGTCGTCGGCGTTGGTGTGGGCGTCGATGCGGTACGTGACCGCCTCGACCAGCGTGGGACCGCCTCCCGCGCGGGCGTGGGCCACGGCTTCGGCGAGGACCTGGTGCACGGCCGCCGCGTCGTTGCCGTCGACCAGGCGGCCCGGCATCCCGTAGCCGACGGCCTTGTGGGCCAGCGACGGGGCGGCGGTCTGCTTGGCGAGCGGTACGGAGATCGCGAAGCCGTTGTTCTGGACGAGGAAGACGACCGGCGCCTGCCAGACGGCGGCGAAGTTGAGCGCCTCGTGGAAGTCGCCCTCGCTGGTGCCACCGTCGCCGACCAGGGCCAGTGCCACCACGTCGTCGCCCTTGAGGCGGGCGGCGTGCGCGAGGCCCACGGCGTGCGGGAGCTGGGTGGCGAGGGGGGTGCACAGCGGCGCGACGCGGTACTCGTGCGGGTCGTAGCCGGTGTGCCAGTCGCCGCGCAGCAGCGTGAGCGCCTGCACGGGGTCAAGGCCACGGGCGACGGCGGCGAGCGTGTCGCGGTAGCTCGGGAAGAGCCAGTCCCGCTCCTCGAGGACCAGCGCGGCGGCGACCTCGCAGGCCTCCTGGCCGGTGCTGGAGGGGTAGACGGCGAGCCTGCCCTGCTTGGTCAGGGCGGTGGCCTGCGTGTTGTAGCGGCGGCCGCGCACCAGCTCGGCGTAGAGCCGGCGCAGCAGCGCGGGGTCGGCGTCGGCGGCCGCGTCCGTACCGAGCACGCGGTGGGGCAGGGCGTCGGGCAGCAGCGGCGCGGGGTCCGTGCGGGGCTGCCAGGCGGGCGGCGGTGTCGGGCGGTACGCGCCCCGCTGCTCCATGACCGTCATACGGCACCTCCTCGTGGGAGTGGCTCAGGGACGCGGCACGGTTGTGACGCGTCTCACCTACCGATTGTTCGGTCGCTGACGCATTTTGGCTACAGGCACCCTCAGGCTGTGGACAAACGGTTCTGCACAGCCTGGAATGAACGCAGTCCGTCCATGGCAGGGAGGCAGGGGCACATGGCACCTGAACAAATGGCCGAGCCGCCGGAGCACGGTCCGGCCCTCCCGCCCCCTCGACCGCTGGACGCCATAGACCAGGACATCCTGCGCATGCTGCAGGCCGACGGCCGCGCCTCGATACGGTCCGTCGCCGAACGCGTCCATGTCTCCCGCGCCAACGCCTACGCGCGCATCAACCGCCTCATCGAGGACGGCGTGATCCGGGGCTTCGGGGCGCGCGTGAACCACGAGCGCGCCGGAAAGGGCACCTCGGCCTACATCACTCTCAAGATCGTGCAGAACTCCTGGCGCACCGTCCGCGACCAGTTGCGCCAACTCTCCGGCGCCGCCCACATCGCGCTGGTCGGCGGCGACTACGACGTCCTGCTCCTGGTGCACACCTCGGACAACCGGGCCCTGCGCGAGGTCGTCCTCACCAAGCTCCAGGCCATCCCGGAGGTGCTCAGCACCCGGACCCTGCTGGTGTTCGAGGAGGAGGACGTGGAACCGGAGGGGTGAGGGGCCCGCTGCCGGGCCGTCGGCGGGCGCATGAGCC
>NZ_JBHVDD010000130.1:0-18200 GCF_042802995.1 Streptomyces sp. NPDC057438 | reverse complement strand
GGACGATTGACCCCCGTCGAATACGAGACCATCATGACCCCACCCGCAGCCCTGGCTGCATAAACCCCGCTGTCACCCGATCATGCAGCAGTCCCTCCAGCTGAGCCGAAGCTCAGGAGTTGTCACCAGCGGGACGGCTGAGCTGGTGAATGGGGACGTTCGAGGCAGCCTGGTTGTCACCAACGAGGCATTCGACTTGTCACAGGCGCTCATTCATCAGTCTTTCTGTCACCAGAAACGAAGATCGGGAGTCTGAGGTTCTCCACGGCGCTTCGATGAGCTCATGACCGCTGTTGCTGCCGCCGGATCCGTCCCGCGGCGGCAGGTGGCGGGATCATCGGCTGACTACAAGTCGACCCTCACCGCCATCCCTGGATACCTGGCGAACAGGACCTGGCTGTCTGAGAGCAGCGTCGGACCGACGCCTGTCCGCGCTGGCTAGCGGGTGAGGCCGAGGAGGTATCAACGCAGACTCAGTGCACGGGCAAGCGTTCCCGGGTACCCGGAAGAACTGTCCCTTGTAGCGGGGAGGAAGGCTTGTCGATGGTGTCCGGGTAGAGGTTACTCAGGGCTCAGGGGGGGCGATGGGGGACCGATCTGTAGACCAAGACACGGCCGGTGGCACGTCAAGGGTCGGACCAGCGCTGATGCAGGCACGGCTTGCATTCGCACTGTGGTTGGGCATTGTTGTGCTCGCTATTGTAATTCTTGGTCTCGTCATATTGACACGATCAGCGGCGCGGCCGGAATGGCATCCGTGGGTGATCGCTGCGCTGGAGCCTGTCGCGTACATCGCCTACGCTTTTCCCGGCCTGGTGATTCTCAGGCGGCGCCCGCGTAGTCCCATCGGATGGCTGCTGCTGATTTCCGGTTTTGGTGCAGTGCTCGATGCCCTAGCACACGCGTATGCGCTCTACGCAATTCTCCGTGGATTTCCTGGCGGAGTTATCGCAGCGTGGGTGTCCAGTTGGGCGTTTGCGGTGGACCTTTTTCCTGTGTTCTTCCTCCTGCTAATCTTCCCTGAAGGTCGACTGTCATTAGTGCCGTGGCGGGTCTCCGCATGGTTTGTGGGCGGCTGCGGGGTGTGGGTGACGCTGTATGCAATGTTCGTCCCGGGGCCGCTTGATCGCCAGTACTACCCGGAATTGACCAACCCATTCGGTAATGCTTGGGTGCCGTTCTCTGATCCGGGAAATGAGGGCATTTTATCCTTCTTGTTCGTGGCATGCCCTTTCCTTCTTGCGGCTGCATCTCTGCTCCGGCGTTTTATCGTCAGTGGCGGGATAGCGCGCCAGCAAATCAAGTGGGTGGCAATGGCGGCGCTAGTGGACCTCGTCATGGTGCTGCTGATCGTGCCATTTCATAAAGGAGCCTTGGCGACAGCTGTTATCGATCTGGCCGGTGTGGTGCTCAGTACTGCGATCGCCATCGCGATCGTGAGACACCACCTGTTTGATATCGATCGGATCCTCAGCCGCTCACTTCTCTATGCGGCGCTCACCGCCAGTGCGATCGGTCTTTATGCGGCCTCGGTTACTCTCCTCGGCCTTGTCATACAAGGATCGATCCCCGCTACCGCGTCTCTGTTTGCCACAGCATCAGTGGCTGTCGCACTCCAACCCCTCTATCGCTTCCTCCAACGCGTCATCAGCCGTTTCATCTATGGACTAAGAGATGATCCGTATGCGGCGCTGGCGCAGCTGGGCAGGCAACTAGAGGCAACCACAGGACCGGAAAGCGTGCTCCCCCAGGCTGCAGCAACCGTTGCCCAGGCGCTGCGCTTGCCCTACGTGGCGGTTCAATTGCACGGTCACGATGCAGGCAGCCCGGCGCTGCCCGCCGCCCGCTACGGCAGCGAAAAGCCCGACGTGCTACGCCTCCCGCTGGTTTACCAAGGCGAGGAAGTCGGCGCCTTAGTGCTTGGGGCACGTACTCTCGGAGAGCCGTTCACAGCGGCAGACCTAAGGCTCATGCGTGATGTGGCACGGCACATCGCACAAGCTGCTGCCGGAGTTCAGATGACTCTGGCGCTGCTGCACTCGAGGCAGCAATTGATTGCAACCCGTGCCCAAGAGCGCCGTCGATTGGGACGTGAGCTTCATGACGGCGTCAACTCGGCGTTGGGTGAAGTTGTGTGGGGTTTGCAAGCGGCGCGGAAATGGCTGCGCACCGATCCCGCGAAGACCGAGGCGCTGCTCGATGCTGGGCTCGCTCGCATCCACCATGGCATCGAGACCGTGCGTCGCATTTCCCACGGCCTGCGTTCACCCATTGATGGGGTGGGGGTCCTGGATGCTGTCCGGGATCACATTGAGCGGTTTCCCCTGCCCGTCGATACCGATATACCTGAAGCGCTTCCCGAACTGCCGGCGGCTGTAGAAGACGCTGCGTATTGGATCGTGGTCGAGGCCTTGGCCAACGTGGTGCGCCACGCGCATGCCTCCTCCTGCAGTGTGCGCCTGGAGGTTCTGCCGCAGTCGCTCCTGCTCACAATCACGGACAATGGCTGCGGCCTCCCAGTGCCCCTGCGTCCCGGAGTCGGCTTGGGGTCCATGCGCGAGCGTGCAGCCGAGATCGGCGGAGACTGCAGTGTCCGCACTCGTTCGGAAGGAGGAACTGAAGTGGTTGCTCTCCTTCCTCGAGGACTACCTGGTGTCGTTCTTGCTGACCTTCCGTGACTTGTGGAGGAGCTTGTGATGAATTCCGTCAGCCACATACCTAATGAGCAGGCGGTACGTGTTCTGATCGTCGACGACCATTCCTTCGCGCGCTATGCCCTGCGCATGCTGTTGGAAGCGGATCCTCGCATCAGAGTGGTCGCCGACGCCAGTAATGCTCAGCAGGCAGTTCAGCGGGTGAGCGAGTTCCATCCCGACGTAGTACTCATGGACGTACGGATGCCGGAGAGAGACGACGGTCCAGTTGTCGACAAGGCTGGCATCACAGCGACGAGGGAAATCGTGCGGTTACGTCCGCGCACAAGGGTGCTGGTTCACTCAGATTGGGACGAGGATCCTCTCGTCGCCGCCGCGATGCGGGTAGGTGCCTGCGGATACTTGCGTAAGGCTGACAAGAGGGAAGACCAGTTAGCCATGATCATTCTCGTAGTGGCCTCTGGTGCCTCGGTGTTCAACTGGTGTGACGATCGGATGCGCCGACTGTTTGATACCGCCTACACTGCGCAACGCCAGTCCGCCCTACCCCAGCTCACCCCCCGCGAGCGAGACGTCGTCAACCTGGCAGCGGGCCCACAGGAGCCACCCAATCGCGTCATCGCTCGCAAGCTGGGCATCGGCGAAGGAAGGGTGGCAACGTATCTTTCCGAAGCCAAGCAAAAGCTGGGAGCGTCTGACCGCAGGGAACTCATCACCATCGCACGTGCAGCAGGTCTCGGTGCGGAAACCTGATTCCCGTCTGCCGGTATAACGCTGTCATGACTATGGAAGTCCCCCAAATGCATGCTGTCTCCGTTGGGGGCAGCCGAAAGAGCGCACTGACAGCGTGAGGGGCTGACCCAGGTATGAGCCCGAGGGGCCATTGACTGGGAGGTAATGACGGATGGGGGAGAAGGAAATGAACCCTGCACCGAAGCAAGGCAAGCAGCGTTGCCTCGCCCGCTGGGGGAGGGCGATCCGCCTGTGGACACCTGCCGTATCTACACTGATCACGACAGCAGTCACGGTCTACCAGCATTTCAGCCACACCTGACGGTGGTGACGTGTGAACAGCTGATGGCGGCCCGGACGTCGTGGACCGCTCCAGAACGGGGAGGCGGCCCATGGGTCGGCGATGAAGTTCTCACGGAGTGCAGGCCGACCCCAGACGGCGCCGGCTGCGTGCTGGTGGGCCCGGACTGTGGTGGAGCGACGCTGATCAGCCAGTGGATGCCACCAGCCGCGTCGACCTGGGACTGTTCCACGCCACCGCGTCGATGACCAGCCGATGATCCCGCCACCTGCCGCCGCGGGGCGGATCCGGCGGCAGCAACGGCCGAATCCGCTCCCAGGCGGCATCCGTCAAGCCACCCCTGTAGTCCATCGTCAGGTCAAACGATGGCCTGATCCACGGGACACGGCCTAGGCGAGCACATAGCAGGCGAACAGCCGACGGGTCGCTTCCCCGCACGGCGTCCGGGTGATCGTCGGCGATGTCCAGGGCAAGGGGCCGGCCGCAGTCGAGACGGCCGCGGTGGTGCTCGGCGCCTTTCGGGAGGCCGCCCATGACGAACCCGACCTGGTGGGGCTAGGTGAGCGGCTGGAGCGCAGTGTGGCCCGGGAGTCGGAGGGGGAGAAGTTCGTCACCGTGAACCTCGCCGAGATCGACTCCGATGGCGAGGCCGTGTTCCCTCGACTATGGCCATGCTGCCCCCATGCGCCGCGCCGGGACGGCGCCGCCGAATTCCCGCAGCCGCCCTCCTACGTGTTGCTCCGGGGGCTGGGCGCCCATGGAAGCGACGGCCCCACTTTGTACCCGGTGGCGTTCCGCCCCGGTGAGCAGCTGCTGTTGTACACCGCCGGTGTCACCGAGGCCCGCGACGAGCACGGCTCGTTCTTCCCGCTCGCCGACCGGGCGTACCTGCTGAAGGCGGCCGACCCGCACAGTGCGCTGGACGCGTTGCGCGAGGACGTCGTGCGGCACGCGTCCGGGCCACCGCACGACGACGCCGCGATGCTCCCGCTGCGCTATCACGGTCATGGAATGGGAAAATCTGCTCGGGCCGATTGAGTGTGCGGGTGCTGCGGCGCGTAGAAAGGGAGGCATGGCGGAACACAGGGCCCCCCTGGGGGACATGGATGATGTTGATGCGGTCACTCGTGCGGTGCTGACCGCGTCACGGCTGCTCGTGGCGGTCTCGGCGCGCTCTCTGGCCGAGGTCGAGGAACGGGTGACGCTTCCGCAGTTCCGCATGCTGGTGGTGCTGTCCACTCGTGGTGCCACGAAGTTGGTCGTGCTCGCGGACCTGCTCCAGGTGGCGCCCTCCACCGCGATGCGCATGGTGGACCGCCTGATCGCCGCCGGGCTCGCCGACCGTCAGGTCAACCCCGACAATCGCCGCGAGACCATGCTCCAGCTCACGGACGAGGGGCGGCGCACCGTCTCGGACGTCACCGCGAGGCGTCGTGCCGAGATCGCGGGGATCGTCGGGAGGCTCGGGTCGGAGCAGCGGGCGGCTCTCGTCGGGGCGCTCACCGCGTTCAACGAGGCGGGTGGCGAGCCCTTGGCCCCGGTGTCGGACGACCCGGAGTTGTATCCGCTGGGATGGGTGGACACGGCGGCCGGGCGCGGCGCCTGAGGGCGACCGTCATCGTCCGTGGCTCGTGTCGTGGTCGCGAGTGTCGGGCCGCGGTGCGGCACTCTTGCCGGATTTTACCTATGCAAGAGAGTCGTGAAGGGGGATGGCTGGAGTGGTGACGCGGGTTCGGTTGCCGAAGCCCGGCAGCGCGCGCCGTTTCCCTATATGCGGGTGAAGGCGGTGTGGCTGTGGGGCGGGGTGCCCTCATGAGGCGTTGCGACTCGCGGGCAGTGGAGTAGCGGGTGCCCAGGCCGCGTCGGCAACCGCCCGTGGCGGAAGCGGGACTGACGTCGCGACTGAGGACGTCCGCGTGGGGGCCCACGGAGTTCGTCGGCCTGCCGCCGCGGTGGCTCCTCGCCGAGGGACTGGACGCGGGGCTTCTGGCCTCCGGCATGATCGTGGGCGTCGGAGCCGTGGGGGTGTGGACCGGCCGGCCGGCTTTCGCCAGTGGTGGGGCGGGGCTGGTCGTCTCCGTCGCGCTGGGCGTATATCTGCTCGTCACGGGGGCCGGGCGTGCGCTGGTCGGGATGGTCACGGTGCTCGGGATGTGCCTGGCGCTGGTGACCGCGGTCGAGGGTGGGCCCGGCGCCGGCACTCGGCACGGCCGCTACCTGTGCTCGGTGGCCAGCGCCGAAGGAATCCCCCTCAGCATGACGATCTGGTGAGGCTGTGAGAAGTCGACCCGGCCCGGGGACCCGCTCGGGTCGTCCACGACCCCGAAGGCAGGGTGCGGCCCCGCGGCGTGGACCCGGAGTGTGAGCGGGGCCGCTTGGCCGACTTGGCGGCCCTGGCGTGCGCCCTGGCCGCCCGGTACGTGGTCGCGGTCGTGCGCTCCTTCCGGCTGCCCCCCGCCCCTGCGGCGACCGAGACGCGGCCGCGTCCTCCGGCCGATTGAGGACGAGGCCGGCGCGGTGAACCGGTGGCCGTGTCACTCCGACGGCGACGCGCCAGCTGTCGGGCTGGCCGTCGGGGCGGCGGTCTGCACGTTCAGGTCCGGGCGGGGGGTCAGGACGACCATCGGGGCTCCCTGCTGGGGTACGGGCGGGGTGGCCTGCTCGCTGGGGATCTTCGGCGGGTTGGTCTGCTGGTAGTTGACCTGGTCGTGGTTGACCAGGCCGGTCTTCTCCAGCACGGTGATGTGGTCGAGCACGGTGTCGTTGGCCAGGTCGGCCAACTGGCGCACGAGGGTGTTCCTCGTACTGGCGCGGATCTTGGCGATGGCCGGGAAGATCTGGCCGTGCGTGACACGCATGATCTGCACCGCGGTGGAGTCGAACTCCTTGCCGGTGGCCGCGTCGACGGTTGCCACGAACTGCTGCTGTTGCGGGCTCGCCTGGTTGTTGAGCGTGATGTTCAGCTCTGGAGCGATCTTGCGGCACATCTCGTCGAGGCCGGCGTGCCCGACGACCAGGTGTTCTCCGGCCTCCTTCATCTCCGGTGTCGTACCACGTTCCATGGCCATCTCGCCGAGCGGGTACTCCCACAGTCCGGCGGAGCGGACCTTGATGACGAAGTCCCGGTCGGCCTCCGTCAGGGGGCCGTACTGGGTGTTGGCGATGATCCGCTCCGTGCCTGTGGCCGCCTTCTCGACGCCCAGTATGGCGGGGTAGGCGAGCGCGGCGACGGTCAGCAGCAGACCGCCGCTCACGAAGATCGTTCCGATGCTCCACGTACGACTCATGGCAACTCCTGGCAGCGGGTGGCCGTACCGGCGAGTCCGGCGTGGTGCGCCGGACTCGCCGTGCGGCTGGGTCGCCAGGGGGTACGGATGAGATCGGCGGATCAATCATTGCGCTGGGTAAAATTTGCAGTGTGCCTGGGATGGGTGTCTCAGTGATTCGGCGTGGTCCGCGCTGACCTGCGAGAACGTAATAGAAAGACGCTCTTTCGCTGGATCCGGTTGGCCTCGGAGAGGCGTGCCGTGCGTAGGTGGCGGAGTCATATGCCCGTTCGGTGGTAGGGGTGGCGAGTCGTCCGACACGCGTACGGTGAGCGGACCGCTTACCCGTACCTCGACGGCGAGGGCGACGGAGTGCTGGGCGAAGTCCCTTGTGCACCCTCCGCCCCGGCACCCACCGCTTCGCCGTCAACACCCAGCCCCTCGACCTCACCCTCCTCCCGCACGGTGAGGGTCGCGCTGACCGGCACCGACTACCGCTCTCCCGTCACCGACCCCGACTTGGCCACCACCCGCCCGTACTGGGAACGCCCCCTGCCCTCGGAGTCACCCGAGGCCTACCGGGCCGAGCACCTCGCCGCCCGCCTGCTCGACGAGCACGGACCAGCCGCACTCGCGGAGGCCGATGACCTCCCGGCGTTGGTCCGGCGGGCGGCGGAGGCGGCGCACGACGAGGGATACGAGCGCGGCGTCCACGACCACGACGCGACCCTGATCCTCACCGCGCTCCTGCGCCTGCACGAGGACGCCGGCCTCCTCCGCCACGAGCCCGCCGCCCGTGCCGCCGCCCAGCTTTTTTGGGCGCACGGCACGACGGCCGAGGAGCGCGACGGCTGGATCCGGCGTGCGGTGTCCATGGCCAGGGCCCGTGACACCTTCGGTCTCACGCCCGCCATCGACGACCTCGTGGCCGAACTGGCGGAGGCGATCGGCACGGAAGCGGACGCCGCCGCTTATCTCTTCGAGGAACTGACAAGCGGCTCCGACGGCTTCGTCATCAGCGACGGCACCCGTACCCTGCTCGACAAGTTCCGCCGAACGGTGGGCACGTCGGCCGACGACGACCTGGCCACCCTCGTCGACCCGGCCGCCCGCAAGCAGCTCGTCGAGACATGGCTGACGTCGTACACAGCCGCGACCGGATCGGACGCCACCCCCGGCGACCTGGCCGAGGCGGTCGCCGCAGAACTCCGCCCGAACCTGGCCCGCTAGCTGCAGCAGCCGCTGGATCCCTGTGCCGTCCGGCTCGTTCTCTCACCGGCTGGTCGTCGTGCTCCTGCCGGATGTGGCTGCACTCCGCTGCAGGTGAGCCGGGACGTCCGGTCGGCTGGAGTGGCACCTTTCCTGGAGTCGCCTGATGTTCAGACGCTTCACCAGCTCGACAGTCGTCGTGTGGTTGCTCGCGGTCGCTGGTGTGGTGCTCACTCTTTGCGGCGCCGTGATGTGGGTGTTGCCGGGGCCCGGTCTTCCTGTTCTGCTGCTCGGCGTCCTGTGCCTGGTGGCTGCGGGAGCGAGACGGCTCGGCCGGACGCCGAGGCTCAACGCGTTCCGTCATCTGCCCCGTAGGCATGGCGCGGCAGGACGGGTAGGGCGTACACCAGGACCGTCACCGAGTACGACAGCCTGTCCTGACCCACCATCACCGAGCTGACCCTGCCGTCTCCGACGCACTCGTCGAGGCGGGCGCGCCGGCCACCCTCGCGTTCGAGAAGCACTACAACATCGACGGCACGCTGCAGGGCACCAAGGAATACGCGCTCGGTGGCCTGCCCTCGGAGATCGTCGACTACGGCTACACCGGCCTCGGACAGGTCACCTCCATCGGCGGCAGCACCGGCTACCTCCCTCGATGTCGACTACTCCGCCCTGGGCCAGGCTCAGCAGCTCGTCCTCGGCACCGCCAACACCGCAGACACCGCTACAGGGCTCACCCACGTCGACGCCCGTCAGTACGACCCGGAGCTCGGCCAGTTCATCAGCGTCGACCCGCTCCTGCAGACTGGCGTGGGACAGACCCTGAACGGCTACAGCTCCGCCGTCCAGAACCCGCCGACCATCGCGCCTGTCGTTGCGGAGGCCGTCCCACTCTGGTCAAGGGAATGAAGCCCACCGGCCTCGGAGGCATCCCCGGCGGACGCAACGTCACCCTGCCCTCGACTCCGCCTCCCACGGGCCGGCTGAACACCGTGCCTCTGCCCAAGCCCGGCCCCAAGCCCGGCCCCAAGCCCAAGGCTGAGGCCGACAAGAACGGGTTCCAACGAACGACCGACTCCTTCGTCTCCACACCCGGCGGCTTCAAGGAGAAACTCGTGGGGGCGGCATTCGGCGCCCTGGGGATGGACAACTGCCGAGGTGCGTGTGCCACCTTGGGCGGAGGATTCTTCGTCAGCGCGGAGGGCTCCGCCTGCATCGTGATGACGAAGAGGCCGGACGGGTCCGTGGACCGCGGATGGACGCGCTCCATCGGTGTCGGCGGCGCCGGATTCGGATTCAGCGGTGACATCTCCAAGCTCCGCAGCAACGCGGACGACATCGGCGAGTTCGCCGGATACGGCCGCGATGTCGGAGCCTCCGTCTTCAGCGGCGTCGGCGGTACGATCAATCACGAGCACGCCATCGGCACGTACAAGTCGCAGGGGGAGCAGGTACACACACTTGAGATGGGCATCGGTGTCGGTCTTGAGTACGAGGGGTATGCCGGTGTGAACCAGACGTGGAGCGGCACATTTTCACCCGGGTGAGATTCAGGAAGGTGTGGAAATGTCCAGTTTGATCGTCGGTATCCTCCTGATCACCTTCGGTGTTTGTCTCATCGGGGATTTCGGAAGGATCGCGACTCGTCTCTACGCCTTCTTTGCCGATTTTATGAACCCCGGACGTGCCGCCGCCAAGACTTTCCGGGTAGTCGGAGTATTCGCGGTCCTGTTGGGAGTCGGCTGGGTCGGCACCTCCTTCCCTCTCGGATAGCACGTCGGATGGCGGGCGAGGCGTGCCGCAACAGCATGCGGCACGCTTCGCCCGTTCTCTGCAAAACAAAAGGAGCCGCGACTGCGGCCCCACCGTCCGGCGTGTTGTCTGCGGCGCGACAGTATCAGTGCCTTCACTCGCCACGCACAGCCGGAGATGAAATGCCAGAGGATGCAATAGCTTTAGCGGCCACTGAGGGTGATGCAGGATTCTCATATCTGGTAGGGAAGGGGATGCTCGGAATCCTCGGGTTCTTCCTCGCCTTCAACATTCGCGACGCCGCCTATCAGATCTACGAACTCCTCACGAGTCGCGGGCCATTCGCTCCTGGTCCTGGGTTCAGTCCGATCGTCATCAGGAGCGTCGGCGCTTTCGTAGGCGCCGTTTCGACCTGGTCGTGTGTGCAGGGCCTGACTTCCTAGGCGGAGTTCGCGACCCGACCATGAGAGTTTTGCGAGTTCCTACTAGGAAAACTGGCGGTCATTCGGTCGGCCAGGTCCCCTGGTCCGCGCGGTGCTCATGAACCATGACCGATACCTGTACGTCTTTCGAGGACGTCGCGCGGCGGATCGGCGGACTGCGGACGCTCGCCGCTTCGTCACACGCTCACTCGTCCACCTGGCGACGCAAGCCAGGCCGGCGCTCCTCCTCCGCGCACGACTCGAAGTCGGCACACGTCAGCTTGTTGCCGGGCTGCCGCACCCCTCGCCCTGGTTCATGTGTCCTCCAACAGCACACGGGAAGGCCACCGGACAGACCGAACCGGTGCTCTCATCGGTCCCCGTCGGCCGCCGGTGACTCCGCTGGAAGGCCCCCACAGGTGATTCCTCCGGCGGAGGTTCCCCGACCGAGACCCCCCGCGGCCCGTCGGCAGGAAGCGCTCGGGGTTCCGGGTGGCCACCCGCAGGTAGGCCGCGATCGTGCGTGCGCTGGTGGGCTGTTGCACATGGTCGCTGGCACCCGCGATCACCGTCGCCGCCCTGCCGGTCAGAACGGCACTCGGCGAACTCCGGCACCGAGGAACCTCTCGTGAGCAGTGGGCGTTTGCCGCCCACCGTCGCGCTGCAGCCGCCGGAGCGACCACAGCAGCCGCCACGATCCTGCTGGGCTGGCACCAGGCAGGACCCGCAGCTGTGGCCTGGGCCCTCCTCATCGGAGCGCTCACCGCCCACCTCGTCCACCGAGACGAGGACCGACCGTGATCGATCGCCTGTCAGGCACATCCGGATCGCCCTGGCGACCATGCCCGCACTGTCGACGTACGTCTGTCGGCCTGCCCCACCCGTGCCCAACGCTCTCCAACTGGACACAGCCGACCGCCGACGCCGAGGCCGTCGTGGAGGAAGCTGCCCCGTGCCTTCGTCAGCGCCGCTCACCACAGGAGTTCCCTCACGCATGATCTGGCATTGGATCGGCCTCGTCTTCTTCTCCCTCACGCTGCTCCCGGCTGGCCTGGCCCTGGCCAGTGGCCGGATACCGCACCGGCTGAGGCGCAGCGTTGACGTGCACCAGAATGACGATCAGGCACGCCGCGAAGTAGATGCCTGCCATGGCGGGGACGAGCATGCTGGTGACGTTGGGGATCGAGTGGATGCCGACGATCGCGGCGATGGGGATGCCGAAGAGCGGCGCGCCGACGGAGGGGCCCATCAGGCCGTCCTCGCCGCAGGTGATGGACACCAGCTGCGCGCAGGACTGGTTGACCTGCAAGAGTTGCCGCCGAAGAAGCCGAAGAAGAGGATCATGAAGGGGGCGAGGACCGCGAGGACCTTGCCGAGCCTTGCCGCTCGCGTGGTCCGCCGGAGGCACCAGTCTCTGCGGTGCGCCGAAAGTCTGCGTGGGTGGTTGATGTAGGTCTTTGCCTTGTGCAAAGATTGCAGCGTGGGGGCGTCGTACGTGCTTCCTGGAGCGCCGGGAAGTCTGGTCGGCAACTGTCGCCGAGCTGTCCCGGAAAGCCGATGCCACCGCCTCAGAGCACCCCACAAGATGATGAGACAGCCGCTGCCGCACCGGTGGGCGGTGATGAGCCGACCCTGCTGCAAGAGCCCCAGGAGGTGGCTTCGTCGTCGAGGCTGTCCGTCCGTCGGGAGTTCGGCGGACGTCTCCCGCCGAGACTGGAGTTGCACCTTGGGGGAGAGCTCGATGCTGACACCGCGCCTGGACTCCGTGAGGATCTGGCCGTCCTCGCTGCCCGCTCCACCGAAGGCTTGCTGGTACTGAACCTGTCGGGTATCACGTTTTGCGACTCTGCAGGGCTCTACACCTTGCTGGGGATTCGCCAGACCCTGCCTCTGGCTGATATCGAGGTGCTGTTCACCGGAGCCAGCGCGGTGCTCCGGGCCGCTGCGGACCGGGCCGGTCTGACCGCCCACCTTGATTTGGGGGACGGCCCCTGAGCGTGTACCTGGTAGATCCCGGCCGCTGAGCCGGCATGGTCATCGGCGCCGACAAAGGCCGGCGCATGTGCTGGTGGGCGGAGAGAGCGTAGGTCTCGGGCCGTCAGGAAGAACGCCACACTCTCTCCTTCGGTGGACGACCCGCCGGAGCGGCTGCTTCGCTTCATGGTTCCCCGCGCTTCGCAGCGGCTGGAGACACCTGTTCATCCCAGGAGCCAATGTGTAGGCAGATTCAGAAATCGAAACGTGCCTTCCCACCGGCGGCGCCGGTCACTCGCTGGGCTGGTCCTCCATCGCCATCGGCGGTCTTCTCGCTTCCTCGGGATCAAGCAGATCCAGTGTCAGCGTGTCCACCACTCAGGGCGAAGCACCGGGGCGGGTCGGCGATGGCGCCGTCCTCCAGCCCGTCGGGCCTGGCGCGCAGCCCTGCGCCCGGAGGGCTCGGAGCGTGCGAGATCCAGGCGACGAAATGCGGCGGGTCGTATCCGGCGAGCGTTCCCGCGCCTGGGACACGGGCAGCGCCCAGTCCCGTGAATCCTTACGAGAGCCTGACGAGGCACCCCGAGTTCTTTCACCGCGCTCGTCCCATCCGTAACTCTGGTTGCGAAGTCGCAGCAGGGTGGCGGCTTGGGGATTCCGAGAAGCCGGCAGTGAGCACGCCCAACACCCGGCCGGCGTCCACGAGCCCCTTCGAGGCATTCCCTGCCGGGCTCGCCCGGGGCGCCCCCTACGCCGGCCGTAGCCGGGAGGGCGTTCGTGACTTCGTCTGCGGCAACCCCGTGGTGCCCGGCTGTCGTTCGAAACGGTGCGGCTGAGCCTGGCCGCGAACGCCAAAGGCATCGAATGCGCGGCTGTGGTGAGCGGAAGCGCACTGAAGCGGCGCTTGATCCAGAGAGCTCAGAGGATTCCCATGCGACGAAACACGCGTAAGCGATCGAAGACGACCCGCCGGGCCATCGCCGCCGTGGCGGCGACTGCCCTGGGGGGCAGGAGGGCTGGTAGCGGCGAATGTGTATGCCTCGGCCGGTGAGAGCAGGGGCGGCGATAGCACCAAGAGCTCGCTCCGGGATCAAACGAACCAAGCCGTGGCGGCGGGAGCCGCCACCATCGACTGCCCCGATGTCGGTACCCGGCTGCAGCAGGTGCCTGATCAGGCCAGCGCCGAGGTCGACAGGCAACTCGCGCTGCTGGACCAGCAAGTCGCGGATGTCCACCAGCGGTTGAAAAACCTAAGCCATACGGCAGGACGGCGACTTCGCCGACAACGCGATCATGGGCCCGCTCAAGGACAAGCGGATCGCGACCATCGACCGCATCGCGATCGCCATCGGCCGTACAGCCGACCGCCCGCAGGGCCTGGAGTCCCTCGTGGCCTGCACGCTTCTCGCCACCGAGAACCAAGCCGGCACCGGCAACGGCGCGGGCGGCGACAATCAGAACGGCCAGGCCTCAGGGAACGGGCAGGACAAGCCCGGCAACAGCGGACAGGCCGGCAACGGTCCGGTCGCCGCCGACTTCGCGGACATCACCACCGTCCAGCCCAATGTCAACAGCCCCCAGCGGCAACAGAACGCGTCGCTCGGCAAGTTCACCACTGAGTGTGGAGTGAACGCGAACAAGCTGTACAACTCCGACAACATCATCGTCGCGCCCGGTGTGGACAACGGGGCGCACCACACGCACGACTATGTCGGCAACCAGGCGAACGACGCCTTCGCCGACAACGAGGACTTCGCGGCGGGCGAGACCACCTGCCGGAACCAGGGTGACAAGTCGTCGTACTACTGGCCGGTTCTCCGCCTGCAGGACGGGACCAAGGAGTTCGACGCGGACCAGCCCGGCGGAGGCGCGGAGGGCAATACCGGCAGGATTCTCACGGCCTCGCAGGTGACCCTGGATTACGTGGGCAGTGCGACCGGCAAGGTCGTGGCGATGCCCAGGTTCCTGCGGATCATCACCGGAGACGCCAAAGCGTTCACCAACGGAACGGCCAATGCCAACGCGGCATGGAACTGCACGGGCTTCGAGGACCGCCAGCTGACGGACAAGTACCCGATCTGTCCCGAGGGCAGCAGTCTGGTCCGTACGTCCAAGTTCCAGAGCTGCTGGGACGGCCAGAACATCGACAGCGCCCACCACCGTGATCACGTCGCCTGTCTGCGGCCACCACATACCGCAGGCCGGCCCGCGTGATCGAGGTCGTCGGCGTCGGCAGCGACGCGACCACCTTGTGACTGGCTCGATGGGGGCGTTGTCAGGGGCGGTGTTCGCGCCTGTCCGCGGGCCCGCTTCCTGGCCTGTTCAACCTTGCTGCCAGGGATACGCCCCTGTCGAAACACGTCCGTGTTCCGTAAGGGGCTCCGGCGTTCCGAAGCGGCTTGGCAACGGGTGGGATGAGGTGCATGGAACAGCGCTCTTTTCCGCCGGTCTTCCGGGGCAGGCTGCACGATGCCCGGACGGCGACCTCGATCGGCCGGTGGCTGGGTCTGGCGTTCGCGGTCTGCTTCGTCACCGGACTGATCAGTCACGTGATGCAGCGTCCACCGGAGTGGCTGGCCGACGGCCTTCCCAGCCGTCCGGTGTGGGGCTACCGGCTTACGCAGGGGCTGCATGTCGCGTCCGGCATCGCGGCGATTCCGCTGCTGCTGGCCAAACTGTGGACGGTGTATCCGCGCCTGTTCGCCTGGCCACCGGTGCGTTCGGTACGGCATGCGCTGGAGCGGTTGTCGGTGGCTGTCCTGGTGGCGGCTGCCGTCTTCGAGGTGGCCACCGGCCTGCTGAACACCGCCCAGTGGTATCCGTGGCCGTTCTCCTTCGTGCCGGTGCACTACGCCGTGGCCTGGCTGCTGGCCGGGGCGCTGGTGCTGCACATCGCGGTCAAGGCGCCCGAGATCCGGGCGCACTGGAGCCGGCGCTCGCCAGGCACACTGGCCCTGCCGGAGGAGGACGGGGCCGACCGGCGTTCGCTGTTGACCGCGGTCGCCGCGGCGGTGGGGGCGGTCACCGTGACCACGGTGGGTCAGTCCTTGACCCCGCTGAAGGATCTCGCTCTGCTCTCACCCCGCCACCCGGACCACGGTCCGCAGGGTCTGCCGGTCAACCGGACCGCCGCGGCGGCCGGGGTCGGTCTGGTTCCAGCCGAGCGTTACCGCCTGACGGTCGTCGGACTGCGGCCGTACACGCTGACGCTGGATGAGCTGCGTGACCTGCCACAGCACGAGGCGGAGCTGCCGATCGCCTGCGTGGAGGGATGGAGCAAGTCAGCACGCTGGACGGGCGTGCGGATCATGGACCTGCTGGAGCGGGCGGGCGCCTCGCCGCACGCGCGGGTGCGCGTGGTGTCGTTGCAGACCCGGGGCGGCTACCGGGTTTCGGAGATGGGGCACGAGCACGCCCGCGACCCGCTGACCCTGCTCGCGTTGCGCCTGAACGGGCAGGAGATTTCCCCCGACCATGGTTATCCGGTGCGCCTGATCGCCCCGAACCGGCCCGGGGTGCTGCAGACGAAGTGGGTCGGCCGGCTGGAGGTTCTGTCATGAGGGTGCGCATGCTGCGGGTGCTGACCGGTGCGGCCGGTGTGGCGCTGATGGGTGTCGGGGCGTCCCTGCTCGTGGACGTGCGTGACTTGACGGGTGTGGTGGTCTGGCTGGGCGGGGCCGTGGTGCTGCACGACGTGGTGATCGCGCCGCTGGTGCTGCTCGTCGGGCTGGTGGCTGTGCGCGCCGGCGTGCGCGGGCCGGTGCGCGGGGCGCTGTTGGTCGCGGGCGCCCTGACGGCGGTGGCGCTGCCGGTGCTGCTGCGCCCGGGGAAGCCTGCCAATTCCTCGGTGCTGCCACTGGATTACCCACGCAACTGGCTGCTGGTGCTGGTGGCTGTGGCGACGGTGACAGCCCTCCTGACGGCTGTGCGGGGGACCCGCCGTATCCGGCGGCGGTCGCCTTCGTAAGTCCGACGCCACGATGCCCGTTGCACCGTCTCGCGGGTGTCTTACGTGTGTCTTACGCGTCGGTGGTAGCGGCGGTGCCAGGCTCGGCCGGATCGTACGGTGGCGCGATGCGAACCCTTCGTACGACGGCTCTGGTGACCGCGCCGCCCCTGCTGCTGGCCGTGGCTGGTCTGACACATCCGCGCCATCTGACGGCGGCGACGGCCGACCACTGGGCCGGCCTGCACATCGTCCTGCTGCCCGCCTTCCCCCTCCTGGTCCTCGGCCTGCTGATCCCGTTGTGGGGCCGGCCGAGGCGGGATGCGGAAGGCGCCCTGACCGTGCTCGCGTGGGCAGGATGCTTCACCTACGCCGCCTATTACACCGGGCTCGACGCGGTGGCCGGCATAGGGGCCGGGACGGCGGCGGGCACAGGTGTGCGTGGGGTGGTGGGACGGCTGTTCGCCACCGGTAACGAGCTGGGCCGGGCAGGCGTGTACGCCCTGGCGATCGCCACCCTCGCCACGGGCCTCGTGCTGCTGCTGCGCCACGGCGCGCGAGTGCTGCCCGGCGTCCTGGTGGTGCTGGGGGCGTGCTGGTCGTTCGCCGAGAGCCACATCTTCTGGCCGCGGGGTGTGTTGAGCATGCTCGGCTTCGCCGTGGGATTCGGCCTGCTGGTGCTGGCCTCCCGGACCGGTGACGACAAGCGTGCGCGGGCCACGGCGGGAAGCCTTACGAACTCCTGACGGATCCCCGCAGCGGGGTCCGTGGGTGAGTGCGCGGCCGTAGCGTCGTCCCCATGTTGATCCTGGTCACCGGAGGTGCGGGCTTCATCGGCTCGCACATCGTCACCGCCCTTTCCGGCGCCGGGCACGAGGTGCGCGTGCTCGACTCGCTACTGCCCGCCGCACACCGCACGGCTCCGCCGATCCCGGAGGGGGTCGACTGGTGGGACGCCGACGTCCGCGATCGGGAAGCGGTCGCCGCCGCTCTGCGCGGCGTGGACGCCGTCTGTCACCAGGCCGCGATGGTCGGGCTGGGCAAGGACTTCGCCGACGCTCCCGACTACGTGGGTTGCAACGACCTGGGCACGGCGGTGCTCCTGGCAGGGATGGCGCAGGCCGGGGTGGGTCGGCTGGTGCTGGCGAGTTCGATGGTGGTGTACGGAGAGGGACGTTACGAGTGCGCCCGGCACGGTGTCGTGCGGCCGGGGCCGCGCCGGGTGGCCGACCTGGAGGAGGGCCGCTTCGAACCACCGTGCCCGAAGTGCGGTGACCCGCTCGCCCCGGGACTGGTGTCCGAGGAGGCGCCGGCTGACCCGCGCAACGTGTACGCGACCACCAAGCTCGCCCAGGAGCATCTCTCGGCCGCGTGGGCGCGGGCGACGGGCGGCCGGGTCGCGGCGCTGCGGTACCACAACGTGTACGGGCCCGGTATGCCGCGAGACACCCCGTACGCGGGCGTCGCCTCCCTGTTCCGGTCTGCGCTGGAGCGTGGCGAGGCCCCGCGTGTCTTCGAGGACGGCGGCCAGTTGCGGGACTTCATCCACGTCCGGGACGTCGCCGCGGCCAACGCCACCGCACTGGCCGGGGTGGACGACCTGCCGGACGGCACGATGCGGGCGTACAACGTGGGCAGCGGCGACCCGCACACCGTGGGGGAGATGGCCGCCGCCCTGGCCATGGCTCACGCGGGGCAGAAGCTGGTCGTCACGGGGGAGTACCGTCTCGGCGACGTCCGCCACATCACCGCCTCCTCGCAGCGGCTGCGCGACGAACTGGGGTGGAAGGCGCAGGTTTCCTTCGTGGAGGGGATGGCGGAGTTCGCGACGGCGCCCCTGCGCGCGGGCTGACGTTCAGCCCTGGGACGCCCCCGTAAGGCGAAGGACCGGCCCCGGCTCGTCCGCCGGGGCCGGTCCTTCGCCTTACGGGCCGTTCAGAC